>CAZAEO010000017.1:0-26086 GCA_964484285.1 uncultured Coxiellaceae bacterium
CGCGATGACAAAGCCGAGTTTCCATGTTTTCTGCGAAAAACTGCGTAACATGAGTAAGTAAGTCGTCAGGTTTAATGATACGGAATAATCCCGCATGCAATTCTGGTTTTGCTAGCATGTTCTTTGAGAGGTTTTTCAGAATAGTTGTCGCTGCCGGCAAAAATAATCAATGAGCGTCCATAGATTTGTGATAATTTCAAACGAGGTGCTAGTACCGGCAGTGTAGCATGTCCTCTTACATTCACAATGAGCACCGGCAGATCACCTAAATGACCACTACCGCGATAGGGCCCACGATGTTGAAAGGTACGTTCCGGATCAAAATGCCCGCCGGCAGCTATGCCATAATTGTTACAAAAAGGCAGTGTGTGCACATGGAATCCATGTGTTCCTGTGGGTAAGTCGTGCAATTGCGGAGTGAGTAACAAGCCATACAGCGTATCATCTAATTTGATCGTGCCTAGTGTTTTACCGTTTCCGCCAGTATCAACAAGTGTCATTGGCACAATAATGCTGGCATGGCAGAACGTTTCGGTAAAACAAGTCATGATAAAGAATGTCAGTAAGATTTTTTTTAGCATCACGCACTTACTCCTTATTTTACTCCAAATCGAGTGTGATCTTGCCAGGCAATTTCTTCATATATAACATCAGTAACATTGGCTAGTTCAGGGCCTTGTTTAAGCCAGGCGTGTAATTCTGCAACTTTGTCTTTTTCACCACAAGCAATCACTTCGACGCGGCCATCCGGTAAATTACGTGCCCAACCTGTAATACCTAATTCTTTCGCTTTATCTTGTGTGCCTGCACGAAACCATACGCCTTGCACTTTTCCGGATACAAAACAATGGATACATATTTTTTCTTGCATGGCTTTTGCTCCTTTGTTTATATAATATGTCACAATAAGTCATTTGAAAATGAATAACACGATGAACTTTAACAAGCAATTTGAATTGATTAACCCAATTTATTGGCCTGCCTGGCTTGGAATAGGCATCTTGTGGTTGATTGCCAGGTTGCCCGAACGCTTACGGCTTTATCTTGGGACAGGCATCGGCAAGCTAGTCTATGTGTGTTCGCGCAAACTAAAACATGTGACTGAAGTCAATATTAACCTTTGTTTTCCTGAATTATCGCCGCTCGAACAAAAAAAATTAGTCAAAAAAAGTTTTGAATCATTAGGTGTCGGTTTGATTGAAGCAGCAATGGCGTGGTGGTTGCCTGCTGATAAATTGCAGCATTTATTTCAATTGCATGGTTTGGAACATGCAGAGCAAGCTTTTGCAAAAGGGAAAGGGATTATTTTGCTTGGGCCGCATTTTACGAGCCTTGAAATGGTAGGGCGATTAATTAGTATGAAATATTCATTTGCTGTGATGTATAGACCGCATAAAAACCGCTTAATTGCTTTTGTTCAGGAACGTTTTCGTAAAAAACATTATTTACAAGCGATTCCTCGCAATCGTGTTCGTCAATTGATTCGTGCGCTGAATGATAATGTAGCGATTTGGTATGCGTATGATGTAGACGGGGGAGTGAAGCGCAGTGTCTTCGCGCCTTTCTTTGGTGTGCCGACTGCTTCTCTGACTTCTGTATCGCGAATTGTGCAGATGAGTGATGCAGCTGTTGTTCCAATCGGTTTTTATCGGCGGGATGATCAATTTCATTATGATGTTGTATTATATCCACCTATTGAGAATTTTCCGACGGGTGATTTAGAGCAAGATGCTATACAACTTAATGCTGCAGTAGAGCAAGCCATTCGACGTAAACCCGAGCAATATGTTTGGCAATACAAGCGCTTTAAAACGCGGCCTGTGGGTGAGGCGCGGTTTTACTAAAAACAATGACTGCATCGTGGCCAATTTTTCCATGTGCAATAATATGGAGTGAGTTGAGCGGTAGAGATGAAACATTTTCTGTGCTTGTAATAATAAACGCTTTTTTCAGTGCAGCATTTATATCTGTAATAAAAATAGGATCATCTTCTTGCGGCATGTCGGCTAAATATTTAATGGCTAATCCATCAGGGCCTTCGCGATAAAAAATCAATTGTGCTCGGTTAATTTTGCGTAAATTTTCTATGTTCTGCACGAATTGCGCAGTTTTATTTGTGTTAAAGTTAATAGGTTCAACTATTGCGATGTAAGAAAAAACAAAGGTAATGAGTGCAAGTAGAAAAGTGGCATGCCGGTTGCGCAAAAGCAGAATGACACTTTGTAGCATGATAAAACTGATTGTAAGTACCACGTAATTTAAATCAATTTGATGATGATAAAGTAAAGCTAACACGGCAAGACCGATTAATGGAAATAAGCCGCAAATAAAATAAAATAATTTACGCAACCAGATAAAGTAAGTTGACGGATGAGAGGTGATGAGCAAATAACTACAAAATAATGCTAAAGGCGGCGCAATAGATAAGACATAGCGAATTTTTTTATCTGCTGCCATGCTTAATCCAGTTAATATTATGAGTATCCATCCTAATAAAATTTGCAAAAATTTTAAATCAGGCGATAATTTTCTTTGACATAATTGTAGGAAAATACCCAACAAAATAAAAATGCAGAGAGGATAGGTGATGGCGTAAGCGCCGATATTTTCTACAAAATAAAAATACCATGGAGGTGTTCGATTTTCTTGTAAGCGGCCAAAGACTTGCATGCGTAGTACCTCTTGCATAAAGTGCTGGCCAGCTGTGTCATAAGCAATGAAAAGTAATAAGCTAGTACAAATGAGTAATAATCCTAGGCCAATAAAAGCAACCAACAGAACATGTTTGCTTTCGCCATACAAAAGATAAAATACACATAATAGGCTTGTTGGAATCACTAACCCGAGTGGTCCTCGTATCATAAAACCGCAGATCAACAATAAGATGATGAGTAGAACGGGAACATGTTGCTGGCGCAATTTTGCAGAATAGACGACATAAAAAGTGCAAGCTGTGACGGTAGTAATAAACATATCTAATGAAATCGTTCTTGCTTCCATCAAAAATGCGAGAGTAAAAAGTAAAAATCCTGCGGCATACCATCCCAAAGAACGCGTGTGTAAAGCACCTATTAAATAAGTTATGCTGAGGGTAATGCTGGCTGCAATCGCACTGGGTAAAACAGCAGCTAATTTGCTCATGCCGCCCATGAGATGGGCGGTCAGATAAATTAAAAAAGTGGATGTTCCAGGGTAATCCGCATAAGGTGTGCGATAGGTGGTCGGAAACCAGCTGGGTCCGTGTCGCCACATTTCCAGAGCAAATAAATAAAAACGTGATTCAAAACCTATAATTTCGGTGTGTTGTAACCCCATAGTGAAACAAAATAATCCACCAAAAAAAATAATGATTGGGTCAGGGAGAGAAGGGCGAAGCAGTTTCATGATGTATGCTCATAAAATAAAGAGATTTTTCTCTATTTTTAAGGATGTTAACTATACCAGATCTTCGCCTCAAATTCGCAAAAATTTTATCTCGATTATCTGCTTTTTCGCTTGAGCCAAGAGATATTGAACGGGCTCTTAATAAAATCTTTCTGGTTTAAAGAGCCTATGTTACTATTATTCCCTTTATTTGGCTGTAAAAAATAGAATGAAAAATCAATTGCCTGATTTTAATAAAGCGTCCGTGTTGGTCATTGGGGACGTGATGCTAGACCGTTATTGGTTTGGTGATGCAGCACGTATTTCACCTGAAGCGCCTGTCCCCATTGTCAATATTAAGCAAGTGGATGAGCGTCTGGGTGGTGCGGGCAATGTGGCTTTAAATATGGCTACGCTCGGTGTGCGTACTGCGTTGGTAGGGATTACGGGTAACGATGATGCTGCACGAGTGTTAACTGAGCAATTAGCAGCGGCTGGTGTGAGTTATGATATTCATGGTTTATCGGCCATTCCAACTATTACTAAACTTCGGGTGATCAGTCGCCATCAGCAATTGATCCGTATGGATTTCGAAGAAAAATTCCCTGCTTTTGATCCTAGCAAGATTATTGATTATTACAAAAGAAATTTAACTGCAGCTAATTTAGTTATTTTGTCAGACTACGGGAAGGGTACCCTTGCTTGTTCACGTGAATTAATTGATCTTGCTAAAGCAGCGGGTGTTCCAGTGTTGGTTGATCCAAAAGGGATTGATTTTAGTATTTATCGTGGGGCAGATGTTATCACCCCAAACTTTAAAGAATTTGAAACAATTGTGGGTCCTTGCCATAACGAGCAAGCAATTATGACTAAAGGGCGGCAATTACTCGCGCAGCATGATCTTGGCGCATTGTTATTAACGCGTGGTGAGCGTGGAATGACATTAATTCAACGGCATGAAGAAGAGCTCCACTTGCCGGCTCATGCACGTCAAGTATTTGATGTGACAGGTGCGGGCGATACAGTTATTGCGGTGCTTGGTGCGGCATTGGCGGCTGGCGAGAAATTACCACAGGCTATGATGCTTGCTAATCTTGCTGCAAGTTTGGTGGTGGCTAAGTTGGGTGCGGCAACCGTGAGTGTGCCAGAGTTGCAAACCGCATTAGCTGCTAGCGCTCGAATCATGGGTGGGATTGTAAATGAAGAGCAGCTGATTGTTGCTGTGAGTGAAGCGCGCCTTAAAGGCAAGCGCATCGTTTTTACGAATGGATGTTTTGATATTTTACATGCTGGGCATGTGACTTATTTGCAGCAAGCTAAACAGTTAGGGGACAATTTAATTGTAGCGATTAATGATGATGATTCTGTAAAGCGCTTAAAGGGAGCGGGTCGTCCCATTAATAATGCTCTGCAACGTATGGCGGTCTTAGCGGGTTTAGGTGTGGTCGATTGGGTTATTTCTTACATGGATGACACGCCAGAGCGATTATTAAAAAAAATACAACCGGATATTTTGGTAAAAGGCGGTGATTATACTCCAGACCAAGTAGTGGGTGCTGATATTGTGCGTGCTTACGGTGGCGATGTCAGAGTGCTTGGTATGATAAAAAATCTTTCCACTACCTCCATTATTGATCGTGTTGTAAAACAGCAATCAACGGAACTGGAAGGATAACCGATGTCTGATCAAGGAAATTTATATATCATTTCTGCTCCGTCGGGTGCTGGAAAAACAACATTAGTTAAGACATTGATCGAGCGTATTCCTGATATGACAGTTTCAATTTCGCATACGACACGTCCTAAAAGACCAGCTGAAACAGACGGAGTCAATTATTATTTTCTTGATAAAAATGAATTTGATCGTATGGTTAAGCAAGGGGATTTTTTAGAATACGCTATGGTGTTCGATCATTTTTATGGTACCTCACGCTTATGGGTTGAGGAAACAATAAAACGCGGGACGGATGTCATTCTTGAAATTGATTGGCAGGGCGCGCAGCAAATTCGGCGGATATTTCCGGCGTGTGTCAGCATATTTATTTTGCCTCCTTCTCTTACGGCATTATCCGAACGTTTGACGCAGCGCAGTCAAGATAAACCTGAAATTATTCAAAACCGTTTAGCAGATGCACAAAAAACCATTTCTCACATTGCAGAATATGATTATGTTGTTGTGAATGATGATTTTCAAACTGCTTTAACTGATTTGAAGGCCATAGTCAGTGCCCACAGATTAACGCAACAGCGACAAATCAAAAAGCTTACGCAATTGTTAGCAGAATTATCAGCATAGTGCGGAATCTGATTCAATCCTGTCAGGCATGACAACGGACTGTGATGAATGCGCTTTATCGTGAGGGCGACCTGAATGAGGACTGATGTGAAGAAGTTTCTTTCTTTTGTAAGGCCGCGTCCGGATCTATTTTTTCAAACGTTTCCTTCCCAAGTGTTATCAGGCCATTAAGTTGTTTGACTAGATGGCTATTTTTGTCTATTTTTTTTATTTCATCTTTTTGTGAGGTTAATGCAGGCAACAATGCTTTGTATGTAGTTAAACAAAATGCTTTGTTTGAGATTATTCCTTCGTAATCTTTTTCGAGAAATGATGCGACCTGTTTGCCTACGATAGAAAGAGTGTTTTCTATCTGTTTGATGATCTTTTCTTTTTCGGGCTTAATATCTTGACGCCGTTTTAGCCATAATCCTTTTTTATGATTTTCATAAGTGCTTTTGAGCGTTGAAATTGCATTTAAAAAATTTCCTAATGATGCAAGCGGATCAAGATTTTCGTTGAGTTCTCTCTTTTTTTCTTCTCCTTTTTCTTTGAGCTTATCCTGAATAAAAATAGCAGGAGTAGCAGCATCTTCAGTTTGAGCTTGTTCTGCAAGTTGAATGTATGTGCTATAACTGTGTATCATGGCTGTCATTTCTTGAGACCAATTTCTTATCAATGAGCTTTTTACATTTATATTTTTTTTATCTTTTTGACACCCAGCCAAAAAAGATTGTAATGGACCCAATTTTTCCTGGATATTTTTTCTTCCTTCTTCGCGTAAATTTTCTTGCTCAGGCAGCCACAGTATTTGAATGCGATTATTTACTCGCATTTCTTCTACATTCTGGGCCAATGTCCTGATTTGCTTTAGAAGGTCGTTGAACAAATATTCTTTGTTTATATAGTTTTTTAATAATTCTTCAATTTTTTTTGTTTGATCACTATCGTCAAGTGCTTGAAAGATTTCAACGGCAAGGTTTTTTACGTCAGCATTTACTATCTTGTCTTTTTCAAAGCGAGTATATATATTACTACAGGATTGAACGATATTCCATGCGTAGGGTATCTCAGCCAATTTTTTACGAAAATAGGTATTAACAAGGTCTTCAGAAAGAGGCGATTCTTCATTTTTTTGTTCTTGTTCTTTTTTTTGGAGAAAATCTTTTATTTTTTTTCCAAAGTCTTCATCGCATATTCTTAAAAAATTTTTTCTTTTTGTATCAATGTCATCTTGGTTTTTGGAATGACCACTAGTCAAGTTATCTTGGCTAAAGATCATAAGTTTGTTTTGATTTTCTTCCATTGCTAGATATCGGAGAGATACATATTTTAATTTATTTGATGGCGATGGTTTTTTAAGTTCTAAACCTAATGATTTGAATTCTTGTTCTATTCTAGGATCAATTGTATATTTATGTTCTGTTGACTGTTTATCAAGATCTTCAAAGATTTCTTTAAGCTCTGTTTGTTTTGGAAATGTAACTTGATTTTCCTTTTTAAGATCTTCGCGCGCACTTATTGCTCTTGCTGTAGCATATGGGCTTTCTAAAAGATCAGCTAATTTACTCAAGCAACCTGTCCGATATTTTCTTGCATTTATCCAGTATTCTTCATTTTTTTTATGGTCTCGCGGTACGTTAAAAATTTCCTCATAAGCTTTTTTTGCATCTTGATCTTGACTAGTTGTTTCTTGGTTTTTTATAACGTCTGTTAATTTTTCATTTAATGTTTGTATTGCTTCATCTAAGAAGGAAGAGGAAGTGTAGAGCGTATTTCGCAGCAAGCGTCTTGCTTCATCAAGCGTCTTCTCGTCATTGCTATCCCATGCACGGAGAATGGATTCTTTTATTTTGGAAGAGAGGTCAACTTTTTTTTGGCTTTGTAAATATTCAAGGGTGTCTCTTAATGTCCAAAGTAATTCGGTTCTTGCAGTATTGTTATTCGGCTTCTCTTCTTCCGAGCCAGACGATCGTGATTCAGACATACTAAAATTTCCTCGTTTTAGAATCACCTATTTATAGTATATTCGATTTTGAACACACAAAGGGTGAAAATGGATAGGGTTATTAGGACACATTTAAAATTTAACACATTGATTTGTATGGTTTTTTAAATTTGGCAGTCGAGTGAAAATTTGCATTAGCATTTGATTTATATTAAAATAACTGTCCGCTTGAACAAATGAATTGTCAACAGACCCTATTTTCTTTCATTTTTTGCTGGTGCTTTATGAAGTTGCCTAAAACTGTATTGCCATTTATTTTTCAATTTGTGCGTCGGCAGAAACTTTATTTTGCCGCTATCGTTTTAATATCGACAGTGTGGGCAATCAACGATGCATTTTTTCCCTATTTCGTCAAAAAAATTGTAAACGGCGTGCAGGATTATCAAGGCCCGCGTGAAGGAATTTATTCAGCATTGGCGGGCGTATTAACTTTAATTGTGATATTTTGGTTGCTAACCGAAATATTTTTACGGTTACAAGGCGTTATTCAGCTGTACGCGTTTCCACGTTTTCGTGCCAACATTCGTGAAGCGGTATTTAATTATGTTAAATCGCATTCACACGAATATTTTTCCAGTCATTTTGCGGGGGATATTGCTAAAAAGTTGGCAGACTTACCGACTAGTTGCCAAGCTCTAATAGAAATTGTGAGCTTTAATTTCGTGACTGCAATGATGGGTGCTGTCATTGTGTTTGTGATGATGTGGTTAACTAAACCTGTGTTCGCGATTATTTTATTGATATGGCTTTTTTTGCATTTTGGTTTGACAGTGGTTTTTTTGCGGTATGGAAATTATTTGTGGACAATGCATTCTAGTGCTGTTTCTGTGTTGAGTGGAAAAATTGTAGATGTATTTACGAATATTTCCAGCGTGCGGTTATTTGCGCGCGGCAAATATGAATTGAATTATTTACAACGATTTCAGAATGATGAAATTCGTAAAGCAAAAAAAGCAATGTGGGTGCTTGAATTGAATCGGGTTGGTTTAGGATTAAGCGGATTATTTCTTATTTTTAGTATGATTTTTGTATTGCTGCATGGTTGGGTCCATCATTGGGTTACTTTAGGTGATTTTACCCAAGTCACCATGCAAGCATTTTGGTTGTTGGGATGGATTTGGTTCGTGAGTTTTCAACTATCGGTGTTTACGCGCGAATTGGGCACTGTCAGTGATGCATTAAAATTAATAACGAAAGGGCATGGTATCGTTGATGTACCTCGCGCAGCAAAATTGCAGGTAAAACAAGGAAACATTCAATTTGAGCATGTTGTTTTTGCGTATCAAAAGCGTCGTCTGGTTTTTCGAAATTTAAATGTGATGATTCCTGCGGGACAAAAAGTGGGATTAGTCGGTTTTTCAGGTTCTGGAAAGTCAACTTTTGTTAACTTGATTTTACGTTTTTACGATTTAAGACGTGGGCAAATTTTAATTGATGGACAAAATATTGCAGAAGTGGCCCAAGAATCATTGCGTCAACAGATCGCCATGATTCCACAAGATCCAAGCTTGTTTCATCGTAGTTTGCTAGAGAACATTCGTTATGGTCGTGCAAATGCGACAGATGAGGAAGTGATTCATGCTGCTGACCTCGCGCATTGTCATGAGTTTATTGGGCAATTGGAAGAAGGGTATCACACGTTGGTAGGCGAACGCGGGATAAAATTATCAGGCGGTCAGCGGCAGCGTGTTGCCATCGCGCGGGCCATTTTGAAAAATGCACCGATTCTTATTTTAGATGAAGCGACTTCTTCGTTAGATACCGTAACGGAAAAGTTAATTCAGGAAAGCCTAACAAGATTAATGCATAATCGTACCACCATTGTGATTGCGCATCGTCTCTCAACCTTGGTTGATATGGATAGAATTTTAGTATTTCATAAAGGAAGCATTGTCGAGGACGGCACTTCAACGTGTTTGTTAAATATGAATGGGCATTTTACAACATTGTGGGAAATGCAAACAAATGGTTTCTTGCCGGAAATGACTGATTAAGAGCCCGCCCCCTATTGTTTACTAAATTTAATGGTACAGTGAACTTACTTTGCTATCACCTTTCCTTTAATTCCTGCTAAAATACAGCGCTTTCAATCGATAGAATGTAGGTGTCACTATGCCAATTTATGAATATGAATGTACCCAGTGTGGGCATCGGTTGGAGGTATTACAAAAAATATCGGATGCGCCCTTAACGGTATGCTCAAATTGCCAACATGCATCATTGCAAAAACTGGTATCTGCTGCAGGCTTTCAATTGAAAGGAACCGGCTGGTATGCGACGGATTTTCGTAATAAAGGAAAAAAACCGGAAGCAAATGACACCCAAAAAGACAATACTACCCAGGGTAGTAGTAATACAAAAGAATCAGGAAGCGAGCAATCTAGCTCAACATCATCTACCGATAAAGAGAGTTAAACACTATGCCATCCATTCGTCGTTATTTTATTTCAGGATTATTAGTTTGGTTGCCGCTATGGGTAACTATCCTGGTTATTAAATTTTTAGTCGACATTCTAGGTAGCACTTTATTGATGTTGCCTATCCAGTATCAACCCGATACGTTAATTGGTTTTCATATTCCAGGGATCAACGTATTTATTACGTTGCTTGTTATTCTTTTAACGGGTGTCGTGGTTGCTAACTTTCTGGGACGAAAATTAGTTGAGCTGTGGGAGGCATTAATGGGGCGCATTCCTTTAGTGCGGACTGTCTATATGGGTGTTAAACAAGTTTTAAATACCTTGTTTACTCCAGGAGGACAATCATTTCGCAAAGTATTATTAGTGCAGTTTCCACATCCAGGGATGTGGAGTATTGCTTTTCAAACCGGAGATTCTACCCCAGAGGTGAATAAATCATTTGAAGGAGAGGCTATGATTAGCCTTTTTATTCCAGCGACCCCTAACCCAACATCCGGTTTTTTAATGATGATGCCGCGTAAAGATGTTATCGAACTCAATATGAGCGTTGATCAAGCATTAAAATTTGTCATTTCTCTCGGAGTCGTACAACCTAATAATCATGTGAATGGTCATGCAGAATTAAAATCAAAAGGTCAGAGCCATGCGTAGCCATTATTGTGGTCACGTTACCACGCAATTATTAGATCAAGAAGTCAAATTAGTTGGCTGGGTGCATCGCCGGCGTGATCATGGCGGCGTTATTTTTCTGGATTTACGTGATCGGGAAGGAGTTGTGCAGGTCGTCGTTGCACCTACTAATCAAACAGCATTTCGCATTGCGGAATCATTAAGAAGTGAATATGTGCTGCAAGTAAAAGGTCGAGTTCGTCATCGCCCGGCAGGTACAGTCAATCCAGAATTAGCGACAGGTGAGGTTGAAATAGAAGGTTTGGAATTGATTATTTTGAATCGCGCAGAACCTTTGCCATTTCCAATTGATGAATTTCATGATGTGGGGGAAGAAACGCGATTACGTTATCGTTATCTTGATTTGCGTCGTCCTGAGATGTTACATCGCATGAAAATGCGTGCTGCAATGATACGCTATATTCGGCGTTACATGGATGATCATGGATTCTTAGATATTGAGACGCCTTTCTTAACCAAGGCAACGCCAGAAGGCGCGCGCGACTATCTTGTTCCAAGTCGTACTAAACCGGGCAGCTTTTTTGCATTGCCACAATCACCACAACAGTTTAAACAATTGCTCATGATGGCAGGGATGGATCGTTACTATCAAATTGTGCGTTGTTTTCGTGACGAAGATTTGCGCGCAGAGCGTCAACCAGAATTTACCCAATTAGATGTAGAAACGTCGTTCTTAAATGAAGAAGAAATTCAAACCATCATAGAAGGAATGCTACGCGGTTTATTTAGTGAATTACTGAATGTCCAATTACCAGAACGATTTCCACGTATGAATTATGCAGAAGCAATGTCACGTTATGGTTCTGATAAACCCGATTTACGTATTCCGCTTGAATTAGTTGATATGAATGATTTAATGAAACAAGTCGAATTTAAAGTTTTTTCAGGGCCAGCGAATGATCCGCATGGTCGAGTAGCAGCATTATGTGTTCCAAATGGTGCCGATCTAAGTCGTAAAGAAATTGATGATTACACCCAATATGTCAGCATGTTCGGTGCAAAAGGATTAGCTTATATTAAGTTTAATGCGGATGGTTTGCAGTCGCCTATTTTGAAATTTATTCCGGAAGAGGTGATTAAAACGATTATCGAACGTACCAAAGCTAAAGTGGGCGATATTATTTTCTTTGGCGCAGATAAAACAGAAATTGTGAATGAATCATTAGGTGCATTGCGCGTTAAGCTAGGACACGATCGTGGTTTAGTCGAAGAAGGCTGGCGCGTATTATGGATAGTTGATTTTCCCATGTTTGAAAAAGGCGAAGGGCGATTGTCTGCATGTCATCATCCTTTTACTGCACCTAAAATTAATGATGTAAGTGAATTATCACAGGATCCAACTAAAATGGTGGCGCGTGCCTATGACATTGTGATTAATGGAACTGAAATGGGTGGTGGATCGATTCGCATTAATACCCCTGAGATGCAAATGGCTGTGTTTCGCATGTTAAATATTTCAGAGGAAGCCGCGCAAGAAAAATTTGGTCACTTGTTAACTGCACTCAAATTTGGTTGCCCACCGCATGGTGGAATTGCGCTTGGTATAGATCGCTTAGCGATGTGGATGACAGGCTCTGAATCCATTCGTGATGTGATTGCGTTTCCTAAAACACAAACGGCAAGTTGTCCCTTAACAGATGCGCCTGCGCCGGTTGATCCAGCACAGTTGATTGAGTTAGGTATTCGGATTAAACAGGATGCAACGCAAGAAAAAAAACTTACAGTATAAGAGAAACACGACATGGCGGGTCATAGTAAATGGGCTAACATTAAGCATCGCAAAGCAAAACAAGATGCTGTTAAAGGTAAGCTATATACGAAATTAATTCGCGAAATCACTGTCTCAGCTAAGTTAGGCGGTAAAGAGGCTGATGCAAATCCGCGTTTGCGCGCTGCATTAGATAAAGCACTCGCTGCGAACATGTCAAAGGATGTTATCGAGCGTGCTATTAAGCGTGGTGTCGGGGGGTTAGAAGGCAGTGATGTTGAAGAAGTACGTTATGAAGGTTATGGTCCGGGTGGTGTAGCCGTGATGGTGGATTGCATGACGGATAATCGTAATCGCACGGTGGCTGAAGTGCGGCATGTCTTGACCAAATGTGGCGGTAATTTAGGAACAGAGGGTTCGGTTGCTTATCTCTTTACTAAATTTGGACAATTCACATTTGCTGCTGGCGTTGATGAAGAGCGTATTATGGAGTTAGCGTTAGAATTAAATGCAGAAGATGTGGTAGTGAATGATGACAAGAGTGTCGACGTGATGACATTGCCTGAACATTTTCTTGCGATGAAAAACGCAATACTTACGCGAGGTTTTCAGCCGGAATATGCAGAAATTTCAATGATAGCAGTGACAAACATCCCTATTATCGAAAAAGATGCCGCAGAAAAATTGTTGCGTATGGTGGATATGCTGGAAGAATTGGATGATGTGCAGGAAGTGTATTCAAATGCGGATATTTCAGAGGGTATATTAAGCGAGATATACCTGTAGCGAACGGGTTTTAGGTTGAAAAACGTTTAAATTTCGATGTACAGTGAGATGCGAGAACACCTAAAACTCATTCGCTACAGGTATAGAATGACAATCATTATTGGAATTGACCCTGGATCACGTTTTACGGGTTACGGGGTGATTCAGTGGGAAGGAAGTCAAAGTCGTTATCTTGATAGCGGTCATTTACATTTAACTGCTAGTCCATTAAGTGAACGGTTACAAAAAATTTTTTCTGGCTTACAAGCGATTATGCAATTGCATCAACCACATGAAGCAGCGATTGAACAAGTCTTTATGCATCAAAACCCTAATTCAGCATTAAAACTCGGACAGGCGCGCGGCGCGGCGATTGTCGCATGCGGCAATATTTCTGTTGCCGAATATTCGGCGCGTCAGATCAAGCAATCTGTTGTCGGTTATGGTGCTGCTGATAAAAATCAAATTCAGCATATGGTTAAACGATTATTAAATATTTCACATACTTTGCAAGTTGATGCAGCTGATGCGTTAGCTGTAGCATTGTGTCATGCGCATATGCGTTTTGGACGCATCACGATCGCACCGCGTAGTAAAAGAACAAGCTGGAGAAATTATTCTCCATGATTTCCAGGGAAAGTAACAATCCACGTGAACTTTTAGCTACGAATTGATAAAAATGCGGGCTCTTCTCCGGTCTCATGAGGTATCAACCTGTTGATTTATAAAACATAGGTATTTCTTCCGGCGCGGAAAGCTGCCGAATTTTTAATTTAAAATATTCCGTATCCCTAATGTGAAATCGAAAACTAGGTTTCGAAAGAGGTCTATTGACTACCTTTATATGGTCTTCTACTTGGATTCAGAATTTAGCATTTCTCTAATAAGTTTTGGACGTTTTGCGATACAGGTTAAGTATGCCAATACTGTTGTATCAGGAAACCTTTTTTCTTGTTCCCAGTTTCTTAATGTTTCTAATTTGATATGATACTGCTTAGAAAATTGTGACTGCGTCATACCTAACTTTTTTCGCATAGCAGCAATATTAATTTTTGGGCGAACAACTTTACCGCTTTCTTTTCTTGAAAGCGCATCTCTAATCGCTTCAACAAGTTCACGCCCTAGCGTTTTTTCTTTCATATCATAGGTCCTCTAAATATTTTGCAACTAAGAGTGGAATAGTGCGCTTTAGTTCATTGCGTTCACGTTGACTTATATTATCTTTTTCAGATTTACCATAAAGGGTAATAAGTAAAATCAAAATACCTTTTGAATAATGATAGAGAACTCTTACTCCGCCACTTTTGCCTCTATCATTTTTCCCTGTTTTCCAACGTAACTTCCTAACCCCACTAGTACCAGAAATAAGATCGCCTTTGCTTGGATTAGACTCAAGATAATCTAGCAAGTCTTCCAAAGCTTCCGCTGTTAAAAGCTCATTCGCTTTTTTCTCAAAAGCGGGGGTCATTTTTAATATTAAATCATCCATAATTTAATTGTAGGCCAATGGCCTACTTATGTCAATTGAAATTTTTCCCAAGTAATTCTTTTACAGAGCCTAAACAAGAAACAGCAATTCATGCCCACATTTTTTTGCCTTTTTCTTTGAAGCCTGTTTCATCTGAGTTAACACCTACTTGATCTCTTGATCTGACAAAATTCTTTGCTTGAATAACAGGTGCAGCTATTGCACGGCTAACCGCGAGATTTAGAAATAATGCAATTGGTTTTTAAGAAAATCATCTAAAAAGCTGTGAAGGGTTAATATAAATTGCCCGACGGTATCAGAGTGTCAAAAATGTACATCGTGATATAAGCACCGTTATTTTACGGGTGTTGATGATCAATGAGGGGCGTTTGTCCGTAATATTTTTCTTTGGTAAGCAGGAAGTTAGTGATGGCAATTGATATGGCAGATACGACCAACGTCAAATGAATCAGCACTTGCCACATGACTGTGAAGTTGGATACTTTGGAGGGATCAATAAATGTTCGTAATAAATGGATGGATGAAATACCGATTAATGCAAGCGCCAGTTTGACTTTCATGGTGCCGGCGTTCACTTCATCCAACCATTCAGGTCGCTCAGGGTGCATTTGCAGATGCAAGGGCGAAATAAATGTTTCATAACCGCCAATAATAACCATAATTAATAAGTTAGCAATCATCACTACATCAATTAAATCTAATACGCCTAGCATAATGTGCGTATCATCAAAACTATTGATGTGAGTCATCAGCAGGAAAAGCTCAATTAAAAACCGGTAACCATAGGCACCTAAAATAACAATTAAGCCAAGGTACAAAGGAATCTGCAGCCAGCGGCTCATGAAAATAATTTGGGTCATTATGGGTTTAATTGCTTTCATGTGCTACTCATCATAGTGATTGTGTCCGTTATCTTTTGCCGGCGCGCAAGTATTTATTTTACTAAATTGAAATATATCAATAATGACGTAGGGCTGACAAGTCAGTAAAATAATATCAGTTTCTAAGGATTAAATCATTATGATAGGACAATTACACGGAATCATTCGAGAAAAACAACCACCAGAGCTTTTGTTAGATGTGAATGGCGTAGGCTATGAGGTGAATGCGCCGATGAGTACGTTTTATCGTTTGCCAGATATTGGACAAGAAGTGACATTATTTACTCATTTTGTAGTCCGTGAAGACGCGCATCATTTGTACGGCTTTTTTGTGCGTGAAGAGCGTGCATTATTTCGTACTTTATTAAAAGTCAACGGCGTGGGGCCGCGATTGGGACTGACTATTTTATCTAGCATTGAACCGGATGAATTTGTGCGCTGTGTAGTGAATCAAGATGTGGCTAGCTTAGTTCGCTTGCCGGGTGTTGGTAAAAAAACAGCTGATCGATTAATTATTGAAATGCGCGACAAATTATCTGCTTGGCAGCAGCAATCTCCTGCTGAATTGAATTTATTACCGGCTGCTTTGCAAGGTAGTCGCAATCAAATTATCCAGGATGCTATTTCCGCTTTAATTACATTAGGATATAAGCCACAAGAGGCTTCTCGCGCAGTCACTAAAGTGGATGATGGTACACAAAGCAGCGAGGAAATCATCCGTAAGGCACTAAGGGAGATGGTGACATGAAAGAAGAAAGCAGAATCATTTCTGCGGAACAACAAGATGCTGACCCCATCGATCGTGCTATTCGCCCCAAAACATTAAAAGATTATATTGGTCAATCTCATGTACGCGCACAAATGGAGATTTTTATTCAAGCAGCCCGTGCGAGACAAGATGCGCTGGATCACGTTCTGATTTTCGGGCCACCGGGATTAGGCAAAACCACATTAGCGCATATTGTAGCAAATGAAATGGGAGTGGCATTGCGCCAAACGTCGGGCCCTGTGCTTGAACGTCCAGGCGATGTGGCGGCATTGCTGACCAATTTGCAAGAACGTGACGTATTATTTATCGATGAAATTCATCGCCTAAGCCCGGTGCTCGAAGAGGTGTTATATCCTGCAATGGAAGACTATCAATTGGATATCATGATTGGCGAAGGGCCGGCAGCACGTTCGATTAAATTAGATCTTCCGCCATTTACCTTAATTGGGGCGACAACACGCGCAGGATTATTGACATCGCCGCTGCGTGATCGTTTTGGTATTGTGCAGCGCCTAGAGTTTTATCAGTTCGCTGAACTTGCGCAAATTGTTGCGCGTTCAGCAAAAATTCTTGGCGTGACGATAGATCCAGATGGTGCTGAAGAAATTGCCAAACGTTCGCGCGGTACACCGCGTATTGCTAATCGATTATTACGTCGCGTACGTGATTATGCAGAAGTGAAAGCAAATGGTAAAATTATTCGAGAGATTGTGCAGCAGGCACTGGATTTATTAGATGTAGACGCGCTTGGATTCGATCTGATGGATCGTAAAGTATTGCTTACTTTAATTGATAAGTTTGACGGTGGGCCCGTTGGAATTGATAGCTTGGCGGCATCGATCAGCGAAGAACGTGGAACGATTGAAGACGTGATTGAACCTTTTCTCATTCAACAAGGGTTTATGATGCGTACCCCGCGCGGACGCATGGTGACGCGACATGCTTATTTGCATTTTGGATTACCCGTTCCGGAAAAAACCATTCAACAAAAGAATTTAAGTTTATTTGAGGAGATAGAATAAATGATGATCGATTCTTCTTTATGGAGTTATTTTATCAATGCAGGCATCGTCGTCAAATTAGTGATGCTGTTGTTAGTTGGCGCATCGATTCTATCCTGGACGTATATTTTGCAGCGCGGTTTTTACTTGAAAAATGCACGTAATCAATCAGCGGAATTTGAAAACACATTCTGGTCGGGTGGGGATTTAGCTAAGCTCTATGCGGACAGTGTTAAACATAAAATAGATGTGCAGGGAACAGAAGCTATCTTTCAAGCGGGCTTTAAAGAATTTTTACGGTTGCATAAACAACCTGGCATTACTGCGGAAGAAATAGTCGAAAACGGCAAGCGCGCGATGCGTGGTGCGCAAATGCGTGAGCAAGACCAACTTGAATTGCATTTACCTGTATTAGCAACGGTAGGTTCAACGAGTCCTTACGTCGGTTTGTTTGGCACAGTGTGGGGAATTATGTTGTCATTTCAGGCGTTGGCACATGTGCAGCAAGCAACTATTGCAATGGTTGCGCCGGGCATTGCGGAAGCATTGATTGCCACAGCATTAGGATTGTTTGCGGCTGTTCCTGCGGTCGTTGCTTATAATCGTTATTCGACTGATATTAATCGTTTATTGAATCGATTTGATGTATTTCAGGATGAATTTGCTAATATTTTATTTCGCCAAGCGCAAATCAGTGTGACGCAACCTGAATTCACTGCTGTAATGGAGTAATTATGCAGCTTTTAAATCAGCGCAGTAAACGCCGTTCTATGTCATCGGAAATGAACGTTGTGCCTTTCATTGATGTGATGCTGGTGTTGTTGGTTATTTTTATGATGACTACACCGTTACTGACTCAAGGTGTGAAAATTGATTTACCTAAAACAGAAGCCAAAGCCATTCCGCCTGAGCAAAAAGAACCTTTAATTGTGACTGTCGATTCATCAGGACATTTTTATCTGAATATTGCCAATAAACCCAATCAACCAATTACACCACGCGTTTTAAGTAATATAGTGACAACCCAATTATCTGCTGAAACTGCAACTTCACAGCGTCCGGTATTAGTGAGAGGAGACAAAAATGTGAATTATGGTAAAGTGGTTGAAGCCATGGTGCTGTTGCAACAAGCAGGCGCGAAAAGTGTTGGATTGATTACGGAGCCTTCGCCAGCTGATAAAAACAGTGAGTCGTTGGATTAATTATGCAAATCAGAAAAGAAAAATACTCGAAGTCTTTTTTCTTTTCAGTGCTGCTGCACGTAATCGTCCTGATTGTGTTGATTGTGAGTTTTGACTTTAGTGCAAAAATGCCAGTGTTAGAAAATTCAGCAAAAAATACCGAGATTATTAACGCAAGGATAATAGCATCTATGCCCAAATCGACACGAGCAGTTGTCTTGCCTAAACCTGCATTACCACCTATCATGAAGTCCAATCCGCCAAAACCTATTTTCCCTGATCCTATTAAACCTGTGGCGCCACCTAAACCACCTGAAAAGCAAGTGATTGCTATTTTAGATAAAAAACAACAGAAATTACGCCAGGATAAAATTGCCCAGCAATTGTTGTCTGAGATTAAAAAACAGACCGATAAACGCAAGAAAATAACGAAACAAAAAGAACTGGTTGCGGCATTTGAAAAAGAAATGAAGCAATTGACTGCACAATCACAACAAATGCAACAAGAACAAAAAAAAATAGCGGGTGCGCGTCAGCAGCAAGTGCGTGGCGAAGTAAACAAATATAAGGCGTTAATTTTGCAAACGATCAGCCAGAATTGGTTGGTGCCAAGTACAGTGAATAAACGTTTGCAGGCAGAGTTACTCATTCGCGTGGCGCCTGGCGGTATGGTATTAGATGTGCAAATTATTAAAAGCAGCGGTGATGACAGTTTAGATCGTTCAGCGCGTGCTGCGGTGCTGAAGTCATCACCTTTGCCTGTTCCCGGTGATTCCGATGCATTTGAAACATTCAGGCAGTTTGTCTTAAAAGTCAAACCAGAGAATATTTTAACGTCGGAAAGTTGGGAAAGTTAATACACGTTGAGACAATACTCCATGTTGCTGATCCAGTTCTTCGCTTATATCATATAATGCTCGAGGTAGTTCATCTAAATAGGTTATGACACTATCTGCGCCTGCATCAAGTAGCTGCCTTTCTACGCGGCGTCTTTTTTCATCCAGGATTTCTTTAGGCGTCGTGTTGAGTTCATCTGGATGTTCAAGATTCATCCCTGCAGCAAAACCGCTAACGCCTATAGTCGTTATGCTTTGGGTTTCGGAATCGTTTTTAACGGATCGAATATCACTTTCGGTATCGGTTATAAATACAGTTCGTTTATAATTTAAGGACGAAATGTTGTGTCGTTCCAAGGCTTCTTTTACCAGATTTGCCCGAGTTCCTTTAGGTATCTCATCTGCAGAAATCGCAAGAGGTAACTTGAAGGGCAAACTGGATGCTAATTTGTTCAGTACAATTTGGGTGGCTGCACGGTGAAAGCTTGTGGTAAAAGCAAAAGGGATTTGTTGGCGGTGTAAAAATTTCAATGCTCCGATCGCATGTGGAATAATGACAACATTTTTCAGTAATTCATTTTGTTTATCATTAAAATTGTTGAATATTCTTTTGAAATCTTTTTCAAAAGAATATTCACGGCGATGATGTTTGGCAAATTGGTAGCGAAATAATTCACATTCCGTTAATTTTTTTATATGGGCTGCTTTTTCCATTCCCATACAGCGATGGATGAGTTCGCGCGGGAGGTTTACCCCTTCCTTTTCAAATGCATCATGCGTTGCGCATCCTGGACTTGTGCAAGCAGGGTCTGCAAAAGTGCCTCCCGTGTCTCCTACCACAGCAAAAAGGCGTTTATTAAGAGGAGTGCGCGCGGCGGTCGTAAAAAATCGGCTGTAAGTCAACGAGGAAGCGGGTAATAATACGTTTTTCATCCTGCTAAACATAGTGATTATCTCCTGATAAAAAGGAGATATATTGCACCAATTGTCCATCTAATGCTAGGCTGAAGAATCTATCTGAAGAATCTATTCAAGGAGGATAATATAGTGTGGCAGCTTGAAATAATAGGTTTAATAATGGTGAGTGCCGCGTTGATTTTTTATTTTTTGTACACATGGAAGAAAGTGAAAAGAATGGAACAGCAATTTTTAGCGGTAAATGAGCAATTACTGAAAGAGAAAGAAAAGCAGCAGCAGCTCACAGCAGAGATATTAGTATTGCAAGAAAAAATTTCTCAAGATGTATTAGCCGATCCGTTAACTGGCTTGCCTAGCCGCAAATTGTTTGAAGATCGCCTTAATTTCACCGTTAATCAAAGCATCCGCCATCAACTGACGTGTAGCGTCATGTTTTTGGATTTAGACGGATTTAAAATTATTAACGATGCATTAGGTCATGATGTGGGGGATAACCTCTTAAAAGAAGTAGCCAAACGCTTGCTGACCTGTGTGCGGCAAGTTGATACGATGAGTCGATTTGCTGGTGATGAGTTTGTTTTTATTTTTTCCCAGATCGCAAAAGCTGAAACGGCAGCGTATATTGCACAGCGCTTGTTAGATACTATCTCTCAGCCCTTTACTATAGAGGGGCAAGAATTATATGTGACTGCCAGTATTGGTGTTGCTGTTTTTCCAATGGATGGCAATGATGGAAAAACACTGCTTAAAAATGCGGACCTTGCTTTGCATCAGGCAAAATCACGTGGTTGCAATACCTATCAATTTTATCGTGAAGAAATGCATGCCATCACCCGGCGTGAATTAATTTTAAGTTCTAGCTTGCACAGCGATACCGTTTATCAAGATCTGAGTATTTATTATCAGCCACAATTTAATTTAGAAGCGAAACAAGTTGTTTGTATGGAAGTGTCATTGCGTTGGCAGCAACCTGATTTTGGTCTCATTGAATTTGAGGAATTTGCGCGATTGGCTGAGAACAATGGCAGGATTTCTGTTATCAATGAATGGTTATTGCGTAATGCATGTCAACAAATGATACAATGGCAGAAAAAGGATTTTAAACTCCAATTTATCGCAATAAAAATTTCTTTAAAGCAATTAGAAAATTTGCACTTCATGCAAAAACTATCAAGTATTTTGCAAGAAACAAGCTTGAGTCCGGGAAGTTTAATTTTAGAAATCACTGAAGCGTCTTTGCTAAATAAAATTGATGTAATAGAAAAAATGCTGCATATGATAAAACATTTGGGTGTGCAAATTGCAGTGAATCATTTTGGCACTGGATATTTGCCGTTACAATATCTGCGTCGTTTACCTATCGATATTTTTAAAATAGATAGCGCATTGATTCAAGATCTTCCTGTAAATAAGGAAAGCGAAGCGATTGTGAGAATGATTATTGCGTTAGCGAAAAGTTTACAATTAAAAGTAGTGGCGGAAGGTGTCGCAAGTCAAAAGCAGAAAAAATTATTGCAAGATTTGGGTTGTACAATGATGCAGGGAGAATTATTTAGCCATCCTTCTTTGGCAAATGAATTTACTGCGAGTTCTATGCAAAAGATGAGTGAGAATGTGTGAACCTAAATTCGGCAGTTGCAACCTGCTGTGAAGGTCTACTGCACTGAATCTAAGAATTTCTTTCCTGTTTTTTTATCTCACCGTACAGGTGAGTACGGTTTCGCTAAAAAAGCAGGAAAGAAATTCTTATCTTCAATACATTAGCCCTTCTCGCTACGGCTGCAACTGCCGAATTTAGGTTGAACCTAAGCTCAGTGCTGCTGATGTTGATATCGACTAAAAGCATATTTCTTTGCAAGATAAGATAGGGTATATTTTGTTTGTCTTTACTAGAAGGTGTGACGTGTCTTATGCGTAGATGGGTTGTTATCACATTTTTATTTATCAGTTTAATGAGTGTAAATAATGCTTTTGCTATTCTGAGCATGGAATTAACGCGTGGTGTGGCAAGTGCTGCACCGATTGCTATTGTTCCATTTGCGATTCAAGGTGAAACACCATCGCAACATGTGTCTGACATTATCGGTAACGATTTAAAAAATAGTGGGCGCTTTAAAGTATACGATGGCGGTAGCCGCGAAATGCCTATCAGTTATTATCGCAGCATTGGGGCAGATACCGTCGTGATGGGCAAAGTAGAGCAAGTAGGCGGGAATCGTTATCAAGTCAGCTTTCAGTTGTCTGAAACGTTCAACAGTAAAAATGCTACAAATAATGCGCCTTTACTCAGTCAAAAATTTATCGTACCCGAAGAAAAATTACGTTCATTGGCGCATCATATTAGTGATCTTATTTATCGCCAAATCACAGGGATACGAGGGATTTTCTCTACGCGGCTAGCCTACATTGTGGTGCAACGTTTTTCTAACGGAGCAGCGCAATATGCTCTTGAAGTATCTGATTTTGACGGTTATAACCCCAGAACGTTATTAACATCGAGTGATCCTGTTATGTCTCCGGCTTGGTCGCCGAATGGGAAGCAGATTGCTTATGTCTCATTTGAAAATAAGCGATCTGCAATTTATATTCAAGATATAGCAACGGGTAATCGACGACTGATTAGCCAATTTCGCGGTATTAATGGTGCGCCGGCTTGGTCGCCGGACGGCAGAAAATTGGCTTTAGTGCTTTCAAAAGAGGGTTCACCTAACATTTTTACAATGGATATTGCATCGCGTCAGTTAAGTCAATTGACGCGTGATTGGTCAATTAATACAGAACCTGCATGGGCACCTAATGGAAAATTATTGATTTTTACGTCTAATCGTAGTGGTGGTCCACAGATTTATCAGAAAAATCTTGTAACAGGCGCGGTTTCTCGCATCACTTATGAGGGTAACTATAATGCACGCGCTTCTTTTGCCCCTGATGGAAATCATCTTGTTGTTTTGAATCGCGAATCGAATCTGTTTAACATAGGTATTCTTGATTTAGATACAGGGGTCTTTAGAGTATTGACTAATTCGTCTGGTACTGATAATGAATCGCCTAGTGTAGCACCAAATGGCAGTATGGTATTATATGGCACGCTGTATGCGGGTCGTAATGTGTTAGCAATGGTGGCAAGTGATGGGAGCGTACAAATACGTTTACCAGCACGTGATGGGGAAGTACAAGATCCCGCTTGGTCACCCTATATGTCTTGAGGTATAAACAAGGGAGAAACGCAATGAAGTTAACAAAGTTGGCACAAGTTATATTGATTAGTTGCAGTATTTTAGCGTTGGGTGCGTGCTCTACCACCAAAAAACCGGGTAGTGATGCAGCGGGTTCAATGGGTGGTAGCGGTAGTGGTGCACAATCTTCGGGTATGATGCTTGAGGATGATGATTATGCCAGCCAGGGCAGTGCAAATTCTGGGCATAAAATAGCTGCTGCTCACCGCACGTATTATTTTGATTTTGATAAAAGCGACCTGCGTGAAGCAGATAAACCTGCTATTTTAGCTAATGCAGATTATATAGCTACGCATCCTAATGCCAAAGTTATTTTAGAAGGCCATACGGATCCTCGCGGCAGTCGTGAATATAATGTTGCGTTGGGGGAGCGTCGTGCGAATGCTGTATTAGATCTCTTAAAGTCGCGTGGTGTTAATCCTGATCAGATCCGGGTAGTAAGTTATGGTGCCGAAAAATTGGCTGTTCCTGGTCGTAGCGAACAGGATTATCAATTAGATCGTCGCGCGGCGATTGTTAAGCCGTCGCTGGGCTAGATCATAATGTGATTATCCCCTTGAAAACTGATCGCACACGGGTTGCGGGGGAGGGGAGTTAAGAGGAGGGACTTTGTAAAATCCCTCCTGACTTTTTTCTCGCGACGAGTACGGGCAAACGGGTGTGCGCTTGAGCCAGAATTGTTGGAGAGATGTATGTTCATTTTATTTTTTAAACGTGCTTTTATAATGGCGATCTTAACGGGCATTACCTTATCTGTTTTTGCTGAGGATGCGCCTGTGTTTGATGTTGATAGTTATCCTCCATTTGATGGCCAGCCTGCTGCTTCTCATCCAGCATCTAATGCACCATCTAATGTGCCATCTAATGTACCATCGCCCCCTGTATCTCTAGCTCCACAACAACAATATGTGCCGCAATCATTGACTATAGATCAGCGTATCACACGTGCCGAACAACAAATAAATAATATGCAGCATTCTGATTCGACTGCTAGATTGAACGCTTTGCAAGCTGACGTTCAATCGCTACGTGGTCAGGTTGAAGAATTAACGCATCAATTGAAACAGATGCAAACCCAACAGCAAGCGATGTATTCTGATTTAGATAAACGGCTCAATAAACAAACGGTGACGTTACCACCTGCTGTGGTGCAGAAAGCAACAACGGACAATGATACTGTGTCTCCAGCAAAATCAGTGAAACCTAAAAATAAAACTAAGCCAAGTGTAACACCAGCGCCTGCTTCAGAACCCGTGATTGCTGATAAACCGGATACCGCATCTGCAGCGACGCCATCTACTCCTCCATTAGCAAATAAAGCAGCTATACAAAATCAAAATAGGGAACAAGAAGAATTAGGAATTTATCAAATTGCCTATGATCTCATTAAAGCGAAGAAATATGATGAAGCAATTGCTGCATTACAAAAAATGCTGCAAAAATATCCGTCCGGACAGTTTGCTGCAAATGCACATTATTGGTTAGGTGAGCTATACGGATTGCAAAATAAAAATGAACAAGCAGCCGTTGAGTTTGCCAAGGTTGTAAAAAACTATCCAGAAAGTCCTAAGGTATCTGATGCAGAAGTCAAACTAGGAATGATTTATGCAGCCCAATTTAAGTGGGCAGACGCGAAATTGACTTTCAGAAAAGTCGTTAGCCGTTACCCAGGCAGTACATCTGCACGTTTGGCTACACAACAATTAAGAGAGATCAAGACAGCGGGGCATTAGTGATATAGAAAATGTCTCGTTTACGTATTACCGAAATATTTTTTTCGCTGCAAGGTGAAACGCGCACCGTAGGATTACCGACGGTTTTTATTCGTTTGACGGGATGTCCATTGCGTTGTACTTATTGCGATACTGCTTATGCATTTCATGGTGGTACGTGGTATGAAATAGATTCTATTCTGCAGCAAGTTGCGCATTATCGTACCCGGTATGTCACTGTCACAGGCGGAGAACCCTTAGCACAAAAAGCATGCTTAGAATTGTTAACTGGGCTCTGTGATGCAAACTATGAGGTGTCGCTTGAAACGAGCGGTGCATTGGATGTTTCCGCAGTTGACCCACGTGTCATCAAAGTGATAGATCTTAAAACTCCTGGTTCAGGTGAAGTGGAAAAAAATAATTTATCCAACATGACATGCTTATTACCCCATGATCAAATCAAATTTGTGATTTGTCATCGTACTGATTATGATTGGGCTAAAGACATGGTGCAGCAATACAGCTTAACAGAACAGTGTCAGGTGCTTTTTTCTCCGAGCTATATAGAGCAATCTGCAGTGGAATTAGCAGATTGGATTTTAGCAGACCAATTGCCCGTGAGATTACAAATTCAGCTGCATAAATTTTTATGGGGAGATGTGCAGGGGCGTTGATATTTTTCTGAAATTCGGTATCATCCTAAATTCGGCAGTAGACCTTCGCAGCAGGTTGCAACTGCAGAATTTAGGATCATGAGCGCCTCTTAGTTTTATTCTAATTTTGTTACGGGTCGTTAGCTCAGTCGGTAGAGCAGCAGGCTTTTAACCTGTTGGT
>CAZAEO010000018.1:0-25806 GCA_964484285.1 uncultured Coxiellaceae bacterium
GTTATTTTAGATGCCGATTTATCAGCTCTTTACGGAGTGACTACTAAGCGACTAAACGAGCAAGTTAAACGAAATAAAGAACGATTTCCAGCAGATTTTATGTTTCAACTTACATCGGCTGAGAAACAGGAGGTGGTCGCAAATTGCGACCACCTTTCCAGTCTGAAATTCTCCCGTACCACCCCTTATGCTTTTACCGAGCACGGCGCCATTATGGCTGCCAGCGTGCTCAACACACCACACGCAATTGAAGTGAGCGTCTTAGTTGTCCGAACTTTTGTCAAATTAAGACAAATGCTCGCTGCACATAAAGAATTGCGTTATAAACTAGTTGAATTAGAACGAAAGGTTGGTGATCATGACGGTGCAATTCGAAATTTAATCACTGCTATTCATCAGCTCATGGAACCTCCCGCGTCTCCAAAAAAACGTTCTATTGGATTCGCTCCATGGTCGGAAGAAACAGAACATCAATCCAATGAATAAAAAAGTTGAGTCGACTGTGATAGTGAAGCCATTATTTCTAATCAATGATGACACTAACCATATCGGTGACCAAATTATTCAATTTGCAACTGACGATTATAATAAAGCTATCGGCGCATCGTTGCTCGATGCTAAAAATGACGCTGAAGCAATTTCAGCATTTTTGAGTGAGTTTCGCGATTCACCGTTAACGTTACAATCATATGCAAAAGAAATTGAACGGTTATTGCTGTGGTGTATTCACGTTGCCAAGATAAATATTTCAAGCTTACGGCGCAATCATTTAATTGAATATCAGGAATTTGTTAAGAATCCGCAGCCAAAGAAAATATGGTGCGGGCCCAAAGTTTCACGCCGAATGAAAGATGGGTCAGTTAATCCAGCTTGGCGTTCTTTTAGCAAGGGCTTATCAAACACAACATTAAATAAAACCATTACTATTCTTGATTCTTTCTTCAATTATCTAGTGCAAACAAATTATTTAACAGGAAATCCACTTGCTGTTGATCGGCGGCGCAAGAAACGAAATCATGGCCAATCAAAAATTATAGATCGTTATTTAGAATTAGATGAAATTCATGCTGTGCTAAACGCGCTAACAGAGTACCCAATTAAAGATGAATCTCATCAGTTTCAAGTCATCCGTGCACGCTACATTATCTTGTTACTGTTCTACACAGGATTGCGAATCGCAGAGGCTGCAAAGCATCAGATGGGAAACTTTATTCAGCGTGAAGGAAATTGGTTTTTACGTATTATTGGTAAAGGAAAAAAGCTGCGTGAAATCCCTGCCCCTGATGAATTATTAAAAACTCTCACCGAATTTCGGTTAAAGGTTGATCTCCCCTCCCCTCAACCACAATTCAGAGAAAAAACACCTCTTATTCCTATGCAGAATCTAAAACAATCTATTAGCACACGCCGTATAGACCAAATTTTGAAATGGGCATTTAATCTGGGGGCAAATAAACTTGAATTCACGCAACCCAGAAAAGCTTCAAAATTACGATCTGCGTCAGCTCACTGGTTGCGTCATAGCTATGTCACCTATTTGCTTGATTCGGGCGCACCACTTAAAGTTGCACAAGAAAATGCGGGACACACTGATATTGGCACTACTATGCATTATCGACATATAGCACAAGCGGATAGACATGAAGCCACGCGACAATTATCATTGTCGACTTCTAAAACTAAACAGAAAATGAAAAAACAAGATAAGAATTAATAATGAATGAAACTTTTCTCCATATATGTCAGGAGACCCAAAACTCGGATTTTAAGTAATACTCCAGAATTTATAAGTGAGTCCCAGATTAAAATTGGTCGATTGAAATTGTCCCTTCAATGCAATTAAACGGCCAACAGATGCTTGTAATCCAACCGCATCATTGACTTTGTAATTAATACCCACTAACGGATTAATCAGTGCACCATCACCTATATCTAAACCTGCACCACCACCCGTACCTACTAACATTTCAGCGAACAAGGAAACATGGTTATCAAATAGAATTGGTGTTTCACCACCAAGGCCTAACATTCCTGTAAAATATCCGCCGGTTTGTTGCCCTTTATAAGCAAAAGCAGTTTGGCCAGTCAAATAAAAATATCGTTGAACAAAATAATCTAAATTAACATTAATTAATTGCATGGTTGGATTGATGCTACCTTCGTTCGAGCGTGGTTTTAAATAAGTTTCATTAAATAAACGTATACGCCACGCTTCGAAATTACCATGATCCGATGTTCTTAAATAATCTGTTGGATTAGATGAATAGTTAAAATTGGCATTTGAGAAATAATATTTAAATAACAGACTCATTTCTTTTGCTTTAAAAGTGCCTTCTGGTGCATTGACATAACCTGCATCCAATTCCACGCCAAATTTAGGCGTCACATGATATTCAATACCTAAAGCAGGTTCATAAATAAATCCGCCGCCCGTATTGACTCCCCCGCCGCCGCCAGAGCCCGCACTCATTTTGATGAGTGCATCTAATTTTTCTTTCATTAACGGAAAACGGTAACCTAATCCTAACATTGCATCCGCATAACCATTGCGATGGCCGTGAAATGCGCCGCGTATCTTAAAAAATAAAAATGTTTTTTCTAATTCTTTAAAATAATGTGTCGCTTCAATTCCTAAAAAATCAAAGCGTGAACTCATCACTTGGCCATTTTTTTCTGTCACACCTTCATTAGGAAAATAGGCACCCAGTAATGCGGCAATCGAATTTTGTGAAGATCCTAAATACTGCCACGATACATTATTCAAATCAAAAAAGTTTAGATGAGGATCAATGTAGGTGGCAGTTGCATAATGAAATGTAAATGGAACGGTTAATTCTAAACCGAATTGCTGGCTCGCAATTTTTCCGTAGACAAAACGAATGTAACTGTAATAAACGCCTGCTCGAAAATAATTAAAATCATATTTTAAACCTAAATAGGGTTCATAATATAACCCGCCACCGACAGGTGAATAACTGCCGCCTCCACCACCCACTCGCGCGCCGCCATCCACTAATATTTGTCGCCATAAATGATGTTGTAAACCGCCTTCAAGTGTTAATGCAAAATAACCACCGCTTTGGCCTTTAACAGCTTCATAAAAACCTAAACCCCCATAAAACCAATCATTGAAATCCACCAATCCATGTAAACCCACCACACCCAAAGGTTTTATGCCATTAGGCATGTGATATTGTTCATAAGAAATACGTGGCTCAATCGTCACAGTATGCAGGTTGACAGGCGTATTTGTCACAAAATCAGATGCAAAGACAAATGATGGAAATAAGAATAGTAATTCCAATAATAATAAACGATGAAAGCGTTTTATCCGTCTACACATAATCAACATTAATACAAATACGCAATAGTGTTTTCAAGCATCTCCTGCCGGCCGGAGATAGGTTTTGGATTCAGATTTTTTTCTAAACTTAGCGCTGCAATTTTTTCAAAATCCATCGCGTGATCTGCAATTTTTTTACCGAAAGCAGAATTCCAATGGGCATATCGTTCTTTGACAAAGTGTGCAACTTCTCCTTTCTCAATCATTTGTGCAGCCAATAATAAAGCACGCGCTAAACTGTCAATGCCGCCAATGTGGCTATAAAACATATCATCCAAGTCGATACTTTGCCGGCGTAATTTAGTATCAAAATTAAAACCGCCCGTGGTAAAGCCGCCATTTTGTAAAATAAAATAAAGTGCTAAAGAATTATCATTTAGATGCAAAGGAAATTGATCGGTGTCCCAGCCTAATTGCGGATCACCTTGATTGGCATCAATACTGCCGAAAATATCATTTGCGATCGAATAAGCCACTTCATGCGGAAAGCTATGCCCTGCCAAGGTTGCGTGATTCGCTTCAATATTTACTTTAAATTCTTTTTCAAGTTTATATTTTTGTAAAAAAGCAAATACTGTTGCGGTGTCAAAATCATATTGATGTTTTGAAGGTTCGCAGGGTTTTGGTTCAATTAATAAAGTGCCTTTAAATCCAATTTTATGTTTGTAATCGGCGAGTAATGTTAAAAATCGTCCTAATTGATCTTGCTCACGTTTCATATCGGTATTCAATAAACTGTCATACCCTTCCCGCCCGCCCCATAATACATAATTTTCACCTTTCAATTGATGAGTGACATCAAATGTTTTTTTCACTTGTGCGATGGTGTAGGCAAATACTTCAGGATTGGGATTGGTTGCGGCACCCGACATATAGCGCGGGTGGCTGGTTAAATTGGCTGTTCCCCATAATAATTTTATTTTTGTGCGTTCCATGGCAGCCGCCATGTGCTCTGCAATGTGTTCTAAATTGCTATAAAATTCTTGTAAATTGCTTCCTTCGGGCGCCACATCGCGATCATGAAAGGTATAAAATTTTAAACCCAGTTTTTCAATAAACTCAAATGCAGCATGCAAACGTTCTTCTGCACGTTGCATCGGATCTTTAGCAATCAACCAAGGACGCTCAAACGTCGGTTCACCAAAAATATCTTGCCCAGTCCAACAAAAAGTGTGCCACATGCAAATCGCAAGACGTAAATGTTCTTCCATGGTTTTACCTAATAAAACCCGTTTTTTATCATAATAACGATAAGCAAAGGGATTGCGGGTTTCAGGTCCTTCATAACCGATAGAATGGATATGATCAAAATAATTAAGCATAGGTATGTTCCTCGTGAGTTTTAATCGAAATAGCGGCATGAAATACGGGTATTAATTGTTGATACAAGGCAGAAAAAATTTTTCGTTTAGCGGAATAGAGTTCAACTAAATGATGATCAGGTTCTATGATAGTTTGAATGATAGGCATATCAAAAGCATGAGTTGCTTCTTTTTGATGTAAAGCAAGCCATGCTAAACGAGCAGCGCCAACAGCACCGCCTATTTCACGGTCTTCACTATAGATGAGTCGGCGATTCAGTATGGAACTTAATATTTTTCCCCAATAAAAACTTTGTGCGCCGCCCCCAACCACATAGACATTTTTGATGGCAATATCAGCGGTCAACATCGCATCTTGTCCATCCGCAAAGGCGAAAGCAACGCCTTCCAACACTGCACGGGTTAAATCAGCGCGTTTTGTTTGTGGACTGATTCCAAAAAAAACGCCGCGCGCAAATGGATTATTGTGCGGTGAACGTTCTCCAGAAAGATAAGGAAGAAATACAATATTTTCATGACTCATGGGTGTTTCTTCAGCTTCTCGTAATAATTCTTTTTCAGAAACTTGTAGGGTATTAGCTAACCAGTTGAGGGAACTTGCCGCAGAAAGATGCACCGTCATGTGGTGCCATCGGTTAGGTAAAGAGTGGCAAAAAGAATGAACGCCGCCCTCAGGATGTGTTTTATAACTATCACTTGCGACAAAATAAACACCCGATGTTCCTAACGATAAAAATGCACTGCCCTCTTCAATGATATTCATGCTGATGGCTGCTGCTGGATTATCACCGCCTCCAGCAATCACGAGAGTTGATATGGGCAATCCCCATTGTTCCGCTATTTCTTCAAGTAATGTGCCAGTGATATCTGTTCCTTCAAATAAAGCCGGCATTTTTTTTTGTGTTAAATGACAAGCGCTTAACATTTCATCTGACCAGGCACGTTTTGCAATCGATAACCAACCTGTTCCTGATGCATCTGACATATCGGTTGCAACTATTCCAGTCATTTTAAAACGTAAGTAATCTTTAGGTAATACTATTTTTGCAGTACGATAAAAAATCTCGGGTTCATGCTTTAATACCCAAAGCAGTTTAGGTGCAGTAAAACCCGGCATCATGCGCGCGCCTATGATTTCTGCATAATGCGGAACTTTTGCGATGATTTCTTCGCATTCTACATTGGCGCGTCCATCATTCCACAAAATCGCTGGACGCAGCACTTTTCCATTTTTATCGAGTAATGTTGCACCATGTTGTTGCCCTGAAAGACCAATGGCTTTGATTGATGAAAATTCTTTTGTGTATTCTTGTTTAAGTGTTGTCATGCCCTGACAAGTGGCATCCCACCAGTCATCAGGATTTTGCTCAGACCATAAGAGTTTTGGATGAGAAAGTGTCAATACTTTCGAACATTGTCCAACAAGACGTTTTTGTTCATCTAATAAAATTAATTTGACACTGGATGTGCCAAGATCAATTCCTAAATACATAAAAATTCACTCACGATTTAATGCGGGAAACGTTAAGTTTATCTGGCCCATTTTTTTAAAATATAATCCTGCACGTAGATTTTCTTCAATTTGTTCCAATGTAATATCTTTAGTTTCTGGAACTAAATAATAAATAAATAATAAACTGATGATGCTCAATAGGCAGTAGATCAAAAATGTATGACTGGCTCCCATATATTCAATTAAACTTAAAAATGTGAGCGCTACAATCATATTACTTCCCCAATTGGCAGCGGTTGCAATACTACAACCTAATCCTCTTATTTTGAGAGGATAAATTTCTGCGATCATGAGCCACATGATAGGCCCTAAACTAAAACCAAAACAGGCAATGTAAATGAGCATGCTACTTAAAGCAATCCATTTTAAAAAAGGAAATGTGCCGGCGTGAGAAAATGCGATACTTAACAAACCTAAACTGAGCGCCATGCCTAATAAACCGATTAATAAGAGCGGTCTTCTGCCTAAAGTATCAATCAACGGTAAAGCAATAATGGTCGAAACAACAAATACCAGACCAACCCCCATCGTCGCTAAAATAGCAGCGGTAGGCCCTTCAAAACCAGCTAAATTAAAAATAGTCGGTGCATAATAAATAATGGTATTAATGCCCGTGATTTGTTGAATGATAGCAAGCCCGACTCCAATAATCAGAGTAGATTTTATATGTCTTGCAAATAACATTTTCCAATTACCTTCCGGCGTCATGCTTTTTTGAATGTCAGCTAATTCTTGTTCAGCATGAGCACCGTGTATGCGTTTTAAAATAGCGAAAGCAGATGGGGCATCTCCGCGAGAGCACATCCATCTTGGGCTATCAGGCAAAAAAAACATTCCTAATAATAATCCAACAGCAGGCACTATGCCGGTGCCCAACATAAAACGCCATCCGCCATGATTTACAAAAAAATAATCGACAACATAAGAAAGTAATATTCCTAAAGTAATGGCTAATTGATTTAAAGATACCAATGCACCGCGATAACGAGCAGGTGCAATTTCAGAAATGTAAAGCGGTGCTACATAGGATGCAATGCCAATAGCAATTCCAACTAGAATTCGTCCTGTTATTAAAAAACTGATAGATGAAGCAGAGGCACTCAGCAGGGTACCCGCAATAAATAAAATGGCATCGATAATTAATAATCGTTTACGCCCTAAGCGATCAACTAAACGTCCGCTCATAATGGCGCCTAAAAAAGCACCTAATAATACGGCGCTGACTACTATTCCGTTTGTTTGCGGTGTTAATTGAAAATCTTTTTTAATAAATAAAATGGCGCCAGAAATGACGCCGGTATCATAACCAAATAAAATACCAGAAAGTGCTGCAACGGATGTGATGAGAAGGAAAAAAGAATTTAGCTTATTTTGATGTACTTCCATGTCGATATCCATTTTTTTATTTTTTAAAAAAAGTTACTATACGTGGTGAAATGTATTATCGCAACGTTAAAATTTTATCAATTTCTTATTTTAAAAAATAACCCTATGAAGTATAATGCTTTCCCTGATTTTGATAATACGAGATTAAAATGAAAAAGTCATTGATTACACTTATTTTTTTAGCGCTCACGGTGATGAGTTTTTCGGCCATGGCAGCAGATAATAATTATGCTGTTTTTATTGACGCAGGAAGCAGCGGCTCAAGAATCCACGTTTTTCAATATCAACCTTCAACCGATCTTCCTGTTCTAAACGATGTTTTTTCTGAAAATGTAAAACCCGGTCTTTCTTCTTTTGCAGATCATCCAAATGATGCGGGTGTATCTTTGAAAAAATTATTAGACGATGCCTCTCAATTTTTGCAAAAACAAGGAGTTGATGTACATGCGGCACCCATCAATGTATTAGCGACTGCGGGTATGCGTTTATTACCAGAAGATAAACAAGCTGCCATTTATGCGAATGTGAGAAATTACATTCAAACAAACACTGTTTTTCCAATTAGTCATATTGAAACCATCAGCGGAAAAATGGAAGGTTTGTATGGTTGGTTAGATATCAATTATTTATCAGGTAATTTTGCAGAGCAGAAATCAACTGTAGGCAGTATTGATATGGGCGGCGCATCGACTCAAATTGCGTTTGAAACAGATGATCAGAGCAGACCAGATGACGAAATATCTGTTAATATTAATCATCAACAACACAATGTGTTTAGCAAAAGCTTTTTAGGATTAGGAGAAGATCAAGCACGAGGGACAATGCAGAAAGATCAAAGATCTTCCACTTGTTATCCCAACCAGTATGTCAGTAAAACAAGTGTTTTTGATTTTTCAACCTGCAGCACATTGTATGCGACAATCATTCAAAATCAGCATGTGAGTGAACAAATTCTCTCAACAGCTAAAAAATCCTTTATTGCATATTCAGGTATTTATTACACATTTAATTTTTTTGGCGTGGATGGGTTTCCAACAGAAGATGTTTTAAATATGCATATTGATAGCGAATGTTACGGCAATTGGGATGATTTCAAAAAACGGCACCCTACTGTCGATGAAAAATATCTTTCATCTTATTGCGCGGATGGTAGTTATCATTCTCAATTACTTTATCATGCCTATCATTTAATTGGGTCGCCATATCCCTCGCAGTCGCAAGTAGAAGTTGCTGAACAAATTAATAAACATGATATCGACTGGACATTAGGTGCTGCTTTATATAGTTTAACGCAAGTTCATTAAAATAATGGAAGATATTACGCGGTCCTTAAGCTTTAAGGATCGCGTAACTTAAAAAGGAAGTATTTATGACTGATAAGGAATCAGCAAAACTAGACCCCTCCAAAGTTTATAAAAATCCGCGTGAAATTTTATCTGATGAAGCTCTATCAAAAGCTGAAAAAATCGATATTTTACAACGTTGGGCTTATGATGAGCGAGAGCTTAGCGTTGCTGAAGAAGAAAACATGCGAAATACCCTTAATCACAATAACAATCGATTAGATGAAATTAATAAATGTTTGCTTGAATTAGGCATTGATAGCACACAAGCAAAACATCCGCCTACTAAACAAGGATAGTAGCTGTTTGATTGATTAAGGCGATGGATATCTTTGATGTTCTTGAGTTTCACTCGGGTGGTGTTCTAAATAGGTGTTGCTATTTTCAAAAAATTGATATGATTTTTTATTTTTTTGAGCGGGGAATTTTGATGTTTCTATAAAATATTTCCGAGAATTTTCTTGGAAATGCTGAAATCCATAAAAAATAGTTAATTCATCAGTATTTCTTATAGGTAAGTCTTCTATGTCAATAGGAGATGTAAAACGAAGGCAGGCACCTTTTTCTTTGCCAGGTCTATTACGAATAAAAACTTCCCCCTTAAATAAGTTTAAATGGTTTCTTACTTGAAGTAACCCAAGATGATGTCCTCCCATGACATCATCTTTATGTTCTTTGTCAGATTTCATGGTGCGTTCATCTAGTTTAATTAATTCATTTAGATTTCTCTCTTGATAAGGATTTTGATTTAACATGTTTTCTTTAAATCCATTTCCATCATCTTCTATTTGAATAGAAATATGAGATTTATTTATTTTAAAAGTTAATTGGCATATTAAATAATTTTCTTTAAAAGACTGAGCATCATAAGAATTTTTCAAAAACTCGTCTAAATGACGAATAAAAATATAATATGCTCCATTTAATAGTATTTTTTCCCCCGATTTTTTTAAATAAAAAATAATATAATTATTAATTCGATTTTTTATGTTATCCAATAATTCTTCTCGTTTTCTTACAGCCCCATAACGATCTTCTTTTTTGTTTTGAAAAAATAATTTTTGAATACACAGGGAAAATACAATGCCCATTTCATCTAATTTATTATCAGAAATCATAGATTGAATAACGTTTAGATGAAAATCATTATTTTGATTTGAAGAATTAGCATCGCTCAAGTTATCCATGCCGCCTGTTTGAGAAATATTTTTACTTTCCTCTGAAACATTACTTAAGTTATCCATGCTGGTTGATGGGGTCATGCTTGTGCTTCCTGGCAACGAAATGTTATCCATACTGACAGAGAGATAAAGAGTTGTTATCGAAGAGCACTCTGTATCTATTTCTGTAACTTCAAGAATGGATGATTCATTTTCTTGATCTTGATCAATGTTAATTTTTAACCTGCTGCCTGCCATGACTTTATTTTTCCGTATAACTTCATTAACTCCCTATTTTTTGACGAACTTTCTTTAATAATGCTGAGACTTCTTTATCACTGGTTTGTGGAAAATGTTCATACCATACGCCTACTGCGTAAAAATTTTCAGCCTTAAATGGACACACGATTTCATCGACTTCATTTTTGAGTTCTTCACAAGTTGAAAATGCAGCGACTGGAGCGGCTACAATAATGTGCCTTGGTTTTTTTTGCTTTAAAGATTGAATGGCTGCACGTAGCGTGGCACCTGTTGCAATTCCATCATCGACCAAAATAATAGTTTTGCCTGTAATTTCTGGTAATTCTTGACGATCGCGATAGAGAAGTTCGCGGCGTTCTAATTCTTGTTGTTCAGCTTGAATAGCTTGTTGAATATCGAATTTTGAAATATGAAGACTTTTTACAATATCTTCATTAAAAATAACCGCACCTCCCATTGCGATGGCACCCATGGCTAATTCTTCATGCCCTGGGACTCCTAATTTTCTTACAATAAATACATCGAGCGGCAAGGAAAGCGCTTTTGCTATTTCATAAGCAACCGGTACACCGCCTCTTGGCAATGCTAATATCAATGTATTCGGCTTTTTTGCATATTCTTTTAATTGTTCAGCGAGAACTTTTCCTGCTGCTTCACGGTCGAAAAACTTTTCCATGTATCTTCTCCGTTTCTTATGCGCTATTTAAATGAGTGTCGGTGATAATACTCCTGGATTAAGATCAATTAATTTTTTTACAGTATCTGTCATGCCTAATGAAGGAATATAAGCATAACCTCCAGATAAAGGTTTCGCAACCCGAGTGGTGCCGGGTACACTTAACGGCATATTTCTTAAACTTCGCACAGCAAAAAAAGCAAAAATTTCTGCTTCCATGGCTTCGCTACTAAAACCTGCTTCATCAGCTGTTAGTATATTTAATGGCTTATTCATTTTTGCGGTTAATCGTTGCTTAAATTCATTGGTAATGACAGGGTTTTTAAAACCGCCGCCACTTAAGACAAAAGTAGAAGGTAGAGTATGGTTAAACCATTCGAGGCTTTTGACAATAGAATCTGCTGTAAATGCTTCTAAAGTAGCGGCTGCATCGGCAAGTGATAATGAATCTAATTCTTGAATGAGTAGAATATCACCCACGTCCAACGCTTTCGGTGGACAGATAGAAAAATAATTTTGTCTATTTTGCATAATGGATTTTTCATAAAGCAAGCTTAAAATTTCTTGATTTATTTTGCCCTCTTTACCATAGCGGCCATTTTTATCCATCGTTTCTTTGCCTAAAGTGCGTTGTCGTACTAAACGGTCTACTAAACAATTACCAGGCCCTGTATCAAAACCAATTAAATCCGATTCTTCTTTGCTTGAAATAAGCGTGATATTAGCAATCCCACCGCAATTAATGATGGCTAAAGGAATTTTTTGATCTCTGATTGCTAATGCTTGGTGATAAATAGGAGCAAAAGGCGCGCCCTGCCCGCCGGCCTGTATATCGCGTTGACGAAAACCATTCACGACAGTGATTTGAGTGCGCTCAGCAAGATATTGACCATCTCCTAAAATAATTGAAATTTTATCTTTAGGACGATGCAGCATGGTTTGACCATGATAGCCGATGACATCAATTTGCTTGGAAAGATATCCAAGTTCTTTTAATAATTTTTGAATGATCGTGTTGTGTAATTCAGTTGAATGTTTAACAATAGCATCTAGCGTCAGAGGTTTTTTTAAATAATTAACGAACTCTGTTATTTTGTGAGAGGTAGCATTTTCTGTTAGTTTTAATTCTCGAGCTAAATATTTTTTAATAGAAGGCAGATAATATAATTTTGCATTTTCCATATTGCCATTATATTTTCTGATGGTAAATTCGGTTGCTTTTAATAACGTTTGAAATAGGGGCGCGTAAGTCATTGAGGCATGGCCTAAGGCTTTCAAATATTCTGCTGAACCGTCTGTTTCAAGAAGCGCCGCATCAATCCCATCCATCGATGTTCCGCTCATGAGTCCTACACTGAGCACACGTATTCCTCTTTAATATTTAACGAGCTTACGCCCAATATATTTTTCTAGCGTACGTAATGGCGAAAGATCAGGATTTTTCATGGCCGTTACGGGTAAATAAAATGTTTGCTCCAATACGTGCTGTCCTTTCATTGCTGCATGTGAAACGTGGTCTGTTTGCACGATCCAGCTGGTATCAGGGGCAAAATGAATTTCAGTTTGGGGTACTGTTTGTTGATAAGCAAGGTCTTTTTTCATACGATCATGAATTTGCAACATAATATGATCATATTCCGTTCGATAACTTTTGGTGATTCTTAATAAATTTAATAAGAATGCTTTGCCCCACAGAGGTTTTTGAATTTTGGGTAAAAATCGTTTTACCACATCATTAAAAGGTTCGCCAACACGCCAAATACGAGCTTGGCCATGAGGATTGATGTTCGTAAAAACACGTAAAATACGTAGACCCTGATTGGGGGTTGCTGGAAATGCATCAACATGTAAACGAGTATCATCTTTACGATAAGAAGTAGTACGCCCAGCAATTTCAACCGGCCTAAAGCTCGTGCGGCCTATTTGTAAGGCAGCTGAATAAGAGCAAAATAAATGACGTACCAATTCTTCCGCATGATGAGAAAACCGTTCGAGCATAGCTTTAAGTAAAGTATGTGATTCTTGGTCGCACTCAGCACCGCGCAATAATCCAGTATGACGAGAAAAATTAATGTTTTTTATTTTGGGATTTGCGTATAAAGGCGAAAGAAATTTTGTTTCATGTGCTAATAAGGGAAATGGTAGGTGAGGAAAAAAGAGAATATTGCCACTTTCAAGGGTCTCTATGGAAAGGGATTGTAGATCATTTGAAAATGAAGAACGCCAATCACGCGTATCAATTTCTTTTAAGAGAGGCATACGCATCGTTTATTGTTTTTTTATAAAAATTAGCAAACAAAAAAACACTTGTGCTAAGATTCCTTAACACTCAACTGAGAATAAACCCGACAACCAAAGCATACTAAAAAAAGTATTGATCAATTACCGGGTTTGATCCTTGAAATTCAGTCAAAGCAGGTTTGACCGTGTTATTGATTATTCAGCAATAACATTCTCAGCTTGAGGACCTTTTTGTCCCTGGGTAACGGTAAATTTAACGCGCTGACCTTCAACGAGTGAACGGTAGCCTTCGCCGATAATCGCACGGAAATGTACAAATACATCTTCGCCATTTTCACGTGAGATAAAACCAAACCCTTTACTGCTGTTGAACCATTTCACGGTTCCTGTTTCTTGTGCTGCCATAGCTAATTAACCTTATAAAATTAAAAAAAATAATAGCGTGCTGTTGCCTTTTAAAGCTCAAAAGGAAACACGTACACGATATCACCTTCAATGATACCAGATATTTCGACAACTCGCTGTATTTTTTCTATAAAAATGATGTAGTTATCAGGCTGCTTGACCCATTATTTTTAAAATTCTATATTTTTCAATAAGATACAAAATTTAGCTTAAGCGAGTCATTTTACGCACCCGAATGACGCCTTGAATAGCAGCGATCTCTTTCAATATAGGCTCACCAATGTCTTCATTGATATCAATTAATGTATAGGCAATTTCATCTTGTGATTTATTTAATAAACTGAGGATGTTTATTTTGGCTTTTGCCAATTTAGATGAAAATTGCGCGACCATATTGGGGATATTTTGATTGACAATCATGATTCTTGTTGCCGCCTCGCTTTGAGGGATTTCAATACTTGGAAAATTCACTGCATGCGTAATGGCGCCGGTTTCAAGAAAACTACGCACTTGTTTGGCGATCATGAGCGCGCAATTTTCTTCTGCTTCTCTGGTGGAAGCACCTAAATGAGGCAAGCTAGTGACCGTGGGTAACGTGCGTAATTCTAAAGTCGGAAAATCAGTGATATAAGAAAAAATTTTTTGTTGTTGTAATGCTTCTTTTAAAGCATCCGTATCAATAATATTTTCACGCGAAAAATTTAATAACACCGCATTTTTTTTCATGAGCGCTAATTGCGTATGGCCGATCATTTTTTTTGTTTGTTCGTTTAGAGGTACATGTATACTGACAAAATCAGCCGTACTTAATAAATGTTGTAAGCTCATCGCTTGTTTGACATCTGCGGATAATTCCCAAGCCCTATTGACTGTAATGGTGGGATCATAACCAATAATATTCATACCAAGATGCATTGCGGTATTTGCAACTTTAACACCGATACTGCCAAGACCAATTACACCTAATGTTTTTCCTAAAAGTTCAAAACCGACAAATTGTTTTTTATCTTGTTCAATTTTTTTATTGAGATCTGTATCATTCTTCTCACTGAGATGTTTTAAATAATTCCATGCTTGACAAATATGACGACTTGCTAAGAGCATGCCAGCAATCACTAACTCTTTCACTGCGTTTGCGTTGGCTCCAGGCGTATTTAATACGGGAATACCTTGCTTAGTTAATAAGTCCACTGGAATATTATTAACACCTGCACCTGCGCGTCCAATCACTTTGACAGAAGAAGGTAATACTTTATCATGCAAGTTATACGATCGAACTAAAATAGCATCTGGATCATGTATCTCTGCTTCTACATGATATAAATTTTCTGGAAACTGTTTAAGACCGACTGCAGCAATAGAATTTAAGGCTTGAATATTGAACATTACAACTCCCTGTTAATGAGCGAAAAAAGGATGAGAGACTATGGTACCACTCAATTGGCAATTACCTACACCGTTAGATGCAATTATATTTGATTGTGATGGCACGTTAAGTCAAATTGAAGGAATTGATGAATTAGCGAAAGCTAATGGAACGTATGATGCCGTAAAAGAATTAACAGCAGAGGCCATGGGAAAATCAGGTTTAAATCCTGAGCTTTATCAAAAACGTCTTGATTTAGTGGTTCCCACAGAAAAAGAAGTCCATAATTTAGGCCAAAAATATTTTAATTATCAAACGGAAGATACGAGTGCTGTGATACAACTATTACATCGTATCAATAAAAAAATTTATGTGATTTCCGCAGGACTTTATCCGGCAGTTGCAATTTTTGCTGATTTATTACATATTCCGCGTCAATATATTTTTGCAGTCAACATTTATTTTGATTCAAAAGGAAATTTTTCAGATTATGAATGTACTTCTCCACTGACTAGCGCAAATGGAAAGCGCAGTATTGTGAGCGAATTAAAAAAAATACATCCTCGTGTCGCCTATATTGGTGATGGATTAAATGACTACGCCGTTTATGATTTGGCAACACGTTTTATTGGTTATGGCGGTGTTTATTATAGAGAAAATATTGCTGCATTATGTGAATTTTATCTCAAAAAACCAACAATGGCAGGATTACTTCCTTTGGTATTAACACCCGCTGAATGTAAAAAACTGACCCGTGTTGAAGAAGTCTTATATCAAAAAGGATTAGCCACTATTACATAATCAAGATGACAACAGAATAGATTTTTACTAAAATAACTGACATATTACAGGGATGAGTAAAACATGAAAAAATATTTTATATTGTTACTCCTTTTTTGCTGCACAAAAATTTACGCTGATCCTATTAAGCACATCATTTTTTTTGGTGATAGCTTGACTGATAATGGGAATCTTTATAATCATGTTTTTAAACTGATGCCGAAAGATCCGCCTTATTACCAAGGACGTTTTTCAAACGGCCCCACGTGGGCTGAATATTTGGGCAATGATTATTACATGCGTTACAAAATAGATTATGATATTTATGCGGTGGGCGGCGCCACTATTTTATTCCATAATCCATTAAAAGGTTGTCTTCCTTACGTTTTTAAAGAAGAAATTGATGACTATTTGTTGCATACGGCATTTCAAGACCGTTCGGATACATTATTTATTATTTGGATGGGTGCAAATGATTACATGAGTGAAATAGACCAGGATCCTAGTGCGTTGACAGATGATATTGTCAAGGAATTATCTGCCAATATTAAAGTATTAATTGATAATGGCGGAAAACATTTTGCATTGCTAGATTTACCCGATCTTTCCAGAACTCCACGTGCTTTAAATGATCCCGTTTCTAAAGAACGATTACATGTATTAAGTGAACTTCATCATGAAAAAGTCATTACAGCCGCGCATTCTTTTCAAAGCCAATATCCGGACATAACATTTTCTTTCATTGATTCTTACGCTATTTTTAACGATCTTTTGACTAACACAGAAAAATATAACCAGAAATACCATACGCATCTTAATAATATGACGGAATCTTGCTGGGCGGGCGGATATACCATCAAAAAACAAGATGAAGATATATTGAAAAAAGAGCTGCGATACCGATATTTATCTCTGGGTAACAAAAAAGTGGATGCCCAGGCATTGGCACATGCGATTCTGCAATCACCTGCGTTGGCAGAAGCCTACAGGGTCGGTCAATTACAAGCAAATGGTGTAAAACCTTGCGATAATCCTGATGATTATTTATTTTGGGACCAAATTCATCCAACGCGAATTACACATCAAATATTTGCAAACGTAGTAGAAGAGCTCTTAACGAATGATATGAGTATGCAAAGATAAGATTTAGATGAATAATCATGACACTATGCAGAACATCCATGTTTTATTAGATGAATGTTCTGTTATTGTTTGACTTGGCCTACGGTATTTTCCAATCCCTGCCATATTTACAAAACGTATAATTACTCGCGCCTGTTACATTTATTAAATTTTTGTCGTGTACTAAGGTATTTTGAGGTGGTTCGTTGTCAACTGATTATAGCCGTGATACAATGCGTTATTTTCGGTGGCAGCATACGCTTAAATAAACAATAACAATAAACAAGGGGTACCAGGTCTCCAGTGCAAGAACCCCCAGAAATGCCTAATCTGAATCACGTGGTGTCTCTACCTGTTTTGTTTAGGTTATCTTTTCGCCAATCCGATCCCATTTTTACTGACCCCTTTTAATCATGTCCTTTCATTATAGTACCAACAGCAATATCTTCATCAATGTCAGGCCAATGCACGCCAACACCATGGCCAATGAGACGCCAGTTACCACGGCTTTTCTCACTTGCATCACGTAATCTTGGAAACCATTCCAGAGGCGCAGAAATTTCTCTACCATCGGCTAACACAAAATGTAATGCATTTTTTGTAAAACTTACATCAACTGCATGATCATCAAATTTAACGGCCAAAATACTCATACCATTTCTCCAAAAAAGTCTCGCTATGTTCAATGACAATTGCCCTGATTTCTGTTAGTTCGTGACTTCTAAAACCAGATGAGCTCGCCAAGTTTATTGGTTTTAACCAAAATTTCGCTACTTTATCACCATGTTCAATATGAATGTGAGGCGGCTCGCTTCCTTCCAGGCTAAAGAAGAAAAAACGATAGCCTTTAATTCGCAATACCGTCGGCATTTAAATCATCCTTATCCGCATATAATACCAAAATTTGGCAGTTCGATAAAACGATCGTTATTTTATACCCTTGGATTCTTGAAAAAAGATGTATAAAACGATCCAATTTCCGGCTAATATACTGGTCTTCGAAACCTAAGTCCACTAAATATTGTGTTCGATGAGAATCGAAAACAATGAGCAAGGAATAATCAGCAAGAATTAAAGGAGTTTTAATGAAAATAGGCTATGCACGGGTTAGTACCAGAGAACAGAACTTCGATATGCAAGTTATTGCATTGGAAGATGCCGGATGTGAAAAAATTCATGAAGAAATCGTTAGCGGTGCTAAGTCTGATCGCCCAATATTGGAGCTTGTTTTAAAGCAGCTTCGGGATGGCGATGTATTAGTGGTATGGAAACTTGATCGCTTGGGTCGGTCACTAAAGCATCTGGTTGAGCTTGTTCAGAAACTGATAGAAAGAAACATAGGGTTATGCAGCTTAAACGATCCTATTGATACCACCACACCTCAAGGGCGACTAGTCTTTAATATTTTCGCATCATTGGCCGAATTTGAACGTGACATTATCCGAGAGCGAACACAGGCAGGACTGAGTGCAGCACGAGCACGAGGTCGTTTAGGCGGAAGACCACGTGGCATACCCAAAGAATCTGAAGCAACAGCTTATGCTGCAGAAACATTATATCGCGAAGGCAAACTGTCTGTGATGCAGATCGCAAAAAAATTAAATATCTCTAAAAGCACTTTGTATAAGTACTTACGTTATCGAAACGTTGAAATAAGTAAATACGAGCATCAGCAAGCATAATTACAATTTTAAAAAAACGTACTGAACGAGTTAATAATAAAAAATGGCTACAAAGCGCCGGATATGTCAGATGACCCATGGTAAGGAAAACAGTGCAAATTAAACGGCGTGATAAAATTGCTGAAATAATCGCATATACTACGCCGTAATTTTTATAAATTTTTTCATTAAGAATCCGTTTTATCCATTTTTTTAGGATAGGCAGCTACCTCAACAATTTTATGTCCCTTCATCTTATTGACTTGAAGAGTAAATTTTTCAAATTCAATTTTTTCACCTTCATGCGGCAATCTTTCCAATTTTGTTAAAATCAATCCAAAAATGGTATCTGATGTCTTTTCTGCTTCTTCATCTAATTCAATATCAATATTAAGTGCTCGTTCTAATACATATAAAGCGCTATTACCGCTTATAATAAATGCACCATCTGGCGCAGTTTTCCATGATTCTTCAATTTTATGAAACTCGTCGCGAACTCTGCCTACCAGCACTTGAAAAATATTATCTAAAGTAACAAATCCGATAGGATTTTCTCGTCTACTATAAACTAACGCGAAATGCGGCATGCCTTCTTGTAATTTATTTAATAGTTTGATTGCTGAGAGATGTCGAGAAACTTTTAAAACGGGACGCATGATGGATTTTAATTCTTGATCATTTTTCCGCTGACTGATTGCATGTAAAATATCTTTCACATGAACAATACCAATAAATTCTTTAGTCTTTTCATAAAAAATTGGATAACGGCTATATCGATTTTCTATTATAAAATTAAGCATGTGATTAATTGTATCATCGGCATTTAATGAAATCATTTCTTCAATTGGCCGCATAACATCAATTGCTTCAAGATCTAACAATTCAATGCTATGTCGTAAAATATCTAATTCTTGTTTTGATAATTGATCATGCGTATGAGTGCTGCTTAATATAATTTTTATTTCATCAGATGAATAAGTGTACTCCCCTTTATGAACAACATCGAGTTTGGCTACTTTTAATATCGAATTAGCACAGAAATTTAATAACCAAATTGCGGGATACATTAACCAATAAAAAGCAAAGAGCGGAATAGCTGTCCATACTGAAACTTTTTCAGATTGTCTTATTGCTAAAGATTTAGGAACTAACTCACCAATCACGATATGTAAAAAAGAAATAATTGAGAATGCAATAAAAAATGAAATAAACACTATTAATTCTTGAGACTTAATTCCAGAAAATATAAAGAATGGCCCTAAGAGATGAGCAAAAGCAGGTTCACCTATCCAACCTAATCCGAGTGAAGCTAGCGTAATACCCAATTGGCATGCGGATAAATAGGCATCGAGATGTTTATGCACGTGGGCGAGAATTCTTCCTCTAAAGCCGTAGGCCCTTTTTATTACAGCAACGCGTGTGTGCCGCATTTTTACCATTCCAAATTCGGCAGCAACGAAGAACGCATTACACAAGACTAATACTACAGCTAGTAACATTAATAAAAAATTTGTGATCATTAGGCAATAACCTTGTCTGCACGGTTTAACTTGACCTAGGGTATCTTCCAATTATTGCCATATTTACAAAATGTATAATTACTTGCACCTGTTACATTGTTTGCCTCATTAAATACTTTTACATTTCGGCAACGTAAGCCATTTTGTGTGCGAGTGTTAGAGGGAATAGCATAGCCCCACGCGCCTGTTTTGGGATTTTTCCACGAGGCTTTTTTTCCATCAGCATAATTACTTAACGCATTCATTAAATTGCTCATCATTAAATTTTTGTCATTGCCTTGGAAATAAAATATAGAAGAATAATTCAGAAAACTGACGTTACTTGAAAAGGAAAATCCACTGAGCATTAAAAAAAATAGCATTATTACAGCACGAATTACATTCATGGCAACATCCTTGTATAAAAAAATCCTGGATAGTATAACTAATATTCAGTTTGCTACAAAGCAATATCAGATTTAAGTCAAGAACGATGAATGTTTTAACCAATTTTTGTCAGGATAATAAGCAACCACCAATGTTTTATCTTTAATCGTACTAATCAAGGGTTGAATCGTATCTTGACCGACCGCCATACAACCCCAACTGCGTCCGAGCATGCCGCGTTCTTTGGCAACATCTTTGCCTGCGTAAGGCGCGCCATGAAATACGATGTCACGACGATAGGCATTATCATTGACACCTCGTTCTAATCCTTGAATACGTAATGACCGGCCATGTTTACCGTCATAAATATCTGAAGTCAAAAATACGCCAATACTTGATTTTAAACTGCTCGGATCATTTGAAAAAGAAGTTGCATTTGCTTCCCCGCTATTTTTTCCATGCGCTACCCACGTATTAAATAAAACTTTGTCTGTTTTCATATCAACGACCCAAAGACGGCGTTTACCGGAGGGTTTTGAATAATCGATAATCGTTAAAAGTTGTTTATTGTCTAATCCTTTTTCCCTTGCATTTTCATAAGCAGTCAAACCGACTTTTAATACAGCAGGATCTAGATTACTCGCTTTTGCATTGATTTTTTTTGTTTCTGTGTCTAACCATTGTTTTGAACCGATGGGTGCATCTTTTGTTAAAAAAGCGCTAGAAAAAAAGGAAAACGGTCCCCATCCAACAATACTTAAAAACGCAAAAATAAATAATAAATCTTTCTTTTTCATAGTGAGGTACTCTTGTGATTAATAAAAAGTGTTACAAAAGATCAGTTCGTCTGTATGTCATGCATACATCGATTTTTTTGGATTTTGAAGCTTTGAGTGTTACAATCGGGAGGGTAACCTACAAGCAACAATTAGGTCACATTTTACACAATTTACAGGTATTGTGTCAAATTATTTGACAAATTTATGGGTTAACAGTTTGAAAAACAAGGTAAATTTTAAACATCAGGCTTGAAAGCAGGAAATCATAACTGATTGATTGTATAAGGTGAGTATTTTAGCAAAAACAACTTGTGTACACTGTCGAACAAATATTATTGATCACCTAAAAATAATTTTATACAGGGATTTTGAACTCATGAAAAACATAAAAAAATTATTTCGTATCAAACCATTAGAATATAACTCCGTTGTGACCGAATTACACCGCTGCCTGACTGCAACTGATCTTACCCTGCTTGGCATTGGTGCGATTATTGGCGCAGGTATTTTTGTCTTAACGGGGATTGCAGCAGCCACAGAAGCGGGTCCCTCAATTATTTTTTCTTATTTACTTGCAAGCGCTGCTTGTGCGTTTAGTGCTCTCGCTTATGCAGAGCTCGCTTCAAGTGTGGGGGGTTGCGGCAGCGCTTATGGCTATGCTTTTGCGGGTATTGGTGAATTAATCGCTTGGATTATCGGCTGGGACTTATTATTAGAATATGGCATGGTAACATCCACGGTTTCTATCGGATGGGCGGGTTACGTACAAAATGCATTGCAAGCCATCGGAATTCCTTTACCTCACTCACTCACCACAGATCCTTTTCATGGCGGCATCATCAATTTACCTGCTGTTGCAGTTATTTTGTTACTGGCTTGTGTACTTTCTATCGGTGTTAAAGAAAGCGCGCGTCTTAATAAAATAATTGTATACGTCAAACTCGCCGTCATTGCTCTTTTTATTGTAATTGGTGCATTTTATTTTAATCCGAATAATTGGAAACCTTTTTTACCTTTTGGTATGCAAGGTATTGTCAATGGAGCCGGACTTATTTTCTTTGCTTATATTGGTTTTGATGCTGTTTCAACAGCTGCTGAAGAAACTAAACAACCGCATCGCGATTTACCGATTGGCATTATTGCATCTTTAGCGATTTGTACAGTGATTTATATTATTGTCTCGGGCATTTTAACCGGCATTATGTATTATCCAGAACTTAATATTAGTTCACCGGTTGCAACTGCATTAATGAAATTAGGATATCGTTTTGCCAGTGAAATTGTTGCGATCGGTGCTATTGCAGGTTTAACCACCGCTATCTTAGCCATGTATTACGGATTTACGCGAGTTTATCTTGCTATGGCACGCGATGGTTTATTGCCTAAATTATTTGTCACGATTGATCCTAAAAGTCGATCCCCTAAACAACTAGTCTGGTTTATCGGCAGCCTAATGGCGATTGTTGCTGGTTTATTTCCCATTAATCAGATTGCAAGTATTACGAACATCGGTACCTTAGCCGCATTTGCTGCGGTTTGCGGCAGTGTGATTGTCATGCGCTTTACCAAACCTAATTTGCCAAGACCTTTTAGAACACCCTGGAGCCCGCTCGTACCCATCATCGGTATCGTTTTATGTTTTTATTTGATGAGCAGTTTACCTAAAACAACCTGGATCAGTTTTGGTATTTGGACAGCATTAGGATTATGTGTTTATTTTGGTTATGGCCGATTTAATAGTATCGCAAGAGAAGCAACTGTTCAGGTCTAAATAATATATGGGAATATTAATAGCGCTCTGTATTTTAATTTTTGGATCCGTGTGCGCACTGATCATTAATATCATTTGGATAAAATTTCGTAAAAATATTGCGACTCTTGCAAAAATTTATTTGGCTTTATTCCTGCTGTTCTGCATTCCATTTGCTTATTTATTTTGGCAGTATTCTCAATTAAATACGATGATTATTCCATTTACTCGTTTGTCAGCCAATTCTGTATCTTTTAATTTTACTCCTATAAAAAGTGGAAATTATAGTGTCGATCTTGCTTTTTTTGATCCCGCGATTAACAAAAAATATTTTGCTTGTGGTTTTTCATGGGGAAAAAGTACAGAAAAAGAATGTCATAACGCATTAATATTTCGTCGTGTTAGCGGTACAATTAACACTCTTCCCTTTTCCGTTCATGCGCATTATCAACAAGTTTTAGGAGATGATGACTTAAACTATGGTTTTGAAAACCATAGCCTTAAAGAACCCGCGTTACATTTGATTCAATTTTTCGGCAAAGCCAATATACCTGTAAAAGGACGCATTACCGTTGCAGCAAATAATGCTGAACTCGTCTCTGCTAAAGCTGCCATTGTGGTAGGCCCTAGCGATGATGATTATATGGTAGTATTTAGTTCTTTTATCTCTTTTATTATTTTCAGTATACCTTTTTTGTTAACAACATTGTTTATTTATTTAATAAGAATAATCAAAAGAGTGGCCTAGGCAGAACAACTAGAAGTTTATGTAATAGATGTTAACGCACATCGATATTAATCATGAGGTCAATGATGAAAACCAAAAAAAAGATACTGATACAGCACGGGTAAAGACTCCGCGAGTAGAGCTGGTGGCTGTGTAAAAGCACACGATAAAATGACGGCTACGGAAAGGAAGTTTAAATATTATATATTTTTCGGCTGGATGGTTGGCATGATTAAAGAAAGATCTATGATTAATTGGGGACACATAAATTTGCATGGTGAGTTCGACTTTAAGCGTCGGCAGCCAATGATACCCTGTTTGATACGCGCAAAATATTATCGCTACAACTGATGGTAGCATAACTAACGAAACTTTCCGCCGGATATGCCAGGTGACCCCAGGTAGAAAAAAATGAATAAAATAATTGTTACCGGAAAAATGAATGTAGATGTCTCTTCAGCAATGGTTTTATCTTTTTTACAAAATATAAAAAATATTGACCGATATGAGCCAAAATTAATCTCAGCAGAAATCATAGAAGCACAACCTGATAAAGGCTTCTATAAAGCAAAAGGGACTTTTTTAAATTTTCGCTGGCGTGGCAAATTTACTTATGAACTGAATTACCAGGGATTTCATAGCCGCATGGTTGGAGGCCCGCTTTCTAATAAAATGCAAGGTGGATTTGCCGTATATGCAATATCAGAAAACAGTTGCTGCGTGATTCATTACGAGGAATATCAGTTTCCTCGCTGGACAATTTTATTGAAACCTCTTTTTCGTTATTACCTTAAAAAATTAATGATACAAGAACTTAAAACGATACAAGATTTGCTACAGGAAAAACTAATATCAAAGAAAGCGATTAAAAACAATAATCATGAAAACATTAGCGCAGTAGTTAAATTTTTAACTACTTATTAAGATTGAGGGAGAAGTCAATGGAACTAATTGGCCTGCTTATGCTACGATACTGAGTATTTTTGGAATTAGTTTTTCTGCCTATGCAAAATATGTTTTGCCTGTAATATTAATTTTATTAGGTGTTGTCTTATTTGTTTTAGCATTTCCAGGTAAGGTCTTGTACCCACATTGCGCTTCTGGCAAGAGAGACTTTCACATGATAACTGCCACCTTCAGTTGCTCTTCTGAGTAGTGCTGCTATCATTCCTGCAGCTGCGAAATAAGCAGTGATTAAATCAGTCAAACAAAAGACAGGAGAAAATTTTGGATTCTTCAAAGATCCCTCTTTCACTGCAAAACCCGTCGCAACTTGTCCGTTTTGATCAAAGCCAGGTCTTTTGTTCCATGGTCCAGAATGTCCATATGCATTTATTGACAAACAAATAACACCCTTCTTGCTCAGCTTAGCAACTTCTGGCGCTGTGATTTCAAATTGTTCAGCAACAGAAGGCCTATATGAGTTAGCAAAAATGTCAGCTTCTGATAATAGCTTCCGCAACTTGCTCATATCTTTCTCGTTACTAACATTAAGATAAGCTGACCGTTTTCCGTGATTGACTGCAAAGTTTTGCGCGAGCGTATCACGATGATAAGGAGAACTAATATGTAGGACTTCTGCCCCAAATTCAGCAAGTGTGCGAGTACTTCTCGGACCAGCTAAAACATGTGTGTAATCTAATATACGGATGCCAGACAATGGAGAATTTGGTTCATTAGAGAATGGACAAGGATTGCCTGATGCTATCTTTTCAATCTCGATGACAGGCGTTTGATTAAGAATGCCTCCATGCGGATGAGACAACCATTCATCTGTCGCATGATACAAGCAGCAACCTGTAAGAGCGAAAAATTCAACGAGTTTATTGGTTGGCTTCGATTTGGTGGCGGTGATGTTATCAGCGATAACATGCGATCGAATCAACGTAAAATTATTCGTTTTAACCATCTCTTGGCAAACATGTTGATCTTTCATACTGTTGTTTATCAGACAAAAGGGATTAATAAGCTGAGAGCACAGGGAGTCGAGATACCCGATGAAATATTAGCCGGTATGTCACCATATTGGAGAGAGCATCTTAATCGTTTTGGAATGTTTCAGTTGGATATGGAGAAAACAGCGTC
>CAZAEO010000019.1:0-24352 GCA_964484285.1 uncultured Coxiellaceae bacterium
ATGGAGGCGGGGGTCGGAATCGAACCGGCGTCCACGGCTTTGCAGGCCGCTGCATAACCACTCTGCCACCCAGCCAAAAATCTTTTTCTTTTCGCTTCAATGGAGCGGGAAACGAGACTCGAACTCGCGACCCCAACCTTGGCAAGGTTGTGCTCTACCAACTGAGCTATTCCCGCAACTTTTAAGTAACAGGCGGTAATTCTATCTAACGACCCTTGAGTGTCAAGAGAAAAGAAGAAATAATTTTAATAGGTTAACATCTAACCTGATTGTTTTTTCATTTCTGGCCACGCCGTTTTGAGATAAAGCATCATAGACCAAATCGTCAAACCAGCAGCAAGATACAGCAACAGATACCCCGTCATCACAATGATGACATTGGTTGTTGCGTCACAGTATAACAACACAATCAATGCAATCATTTGAATAGTGGTTTTTATTTTTCCCAAGCGAGAAACGGCGACACTTGTTCGATTACCAATTTCTGCCATCCACTCACGTAAAGCAGACACAATAATTTCGCGGCTGACGATAATTGCCGCGGGAATAGTAATGGCTGCAACCGGAATAGCATATACTGTGGATGATAATGTAATAAATTGAAACTGCGGCTCACCTACAATTAACACTAAAACAACTGAAACCATGACCTTATCAGCAACAGGGTCTAAAAAAGCACCCAACTTAGTTAATTGCTGCAAACTTCTAGCCAGATAACCATCTAACCAATCCGTTATACAAGCTAAAGCAAAGATCACTGCGGCAGCAATATGCGCCCACAAATAAGGTAAATAAAATACAATAACAAGGAACGGAATAACTAATATCCGGAAAAAAGTAAGAATATTAGGTAAATTAAACATGCTTACACCGCGTTAGTTAACTAATTATGTATACTGGCAAAAATTTTTCGTGCTAATGACTGACTAATTCCTGGTACCTTCGCCAGCTCCTCAAGACTAGCACGATTTATAGCTTGAATACCACCAAAGTAACGCAATAATTCACGGCGCCGCTTGCTACCTATACCCGGGATAGATTCCAAAGAAGAAGTGACACGTTTTTTGTCCCGTCGTAATCGGTGACCTGTAATTGCAAAACGATGTGCTTCATCACGGATTTGTTGAATGAGATGCAATGCTGACGAATCAGGTGATAAATGTATTGTCGTGCCATCCATAAAATAGAGCGTTTCAAACCCCGGTTTACGTGTCACTCCTTTTGCAATACCCACTAATAAAATTGTTTTGATACCTAAGTTAAATAATATTTCTTTTGCTGCATTAAGCTGAGGTGAACCACCATCAATGAATACTATATCGGGTAACTTTGCTTTTTCTAATTGCAAACGTTTATAGCGTCGCAATATGACTTGTCGCATTGCAGCAATATCATCACCTGGAGTGATATCAGTAATATTAAAACGTCGATAATGATTTTTGACCGGACCTTCTTGATTAAAGACCACACATGATCCTACAGTAGCCTCCCCCATGCTATGACTGATATCAACACATTCAATAAGTCCTAGTCGCGCGCGCAAATGTAAGGCTTTTTTTAATGCTTTAAAACGCTCATGAATATTGGCTTTATTTAAGAGCTGACCTGCAACGGATTGTTTCGCACTATTGGTTGCAATCTCTAACCATTTTTTACGTTCACCTCTTACATGAGAAGAAACTAGCACTTTATGTTGCGCTTGATCACGCAATACATTAACTAGCCAATCCTCTTCAGATAAAGGTTGTTCCAAAATAATTTCTTTTGGTATATCTTCCGCACTATAGCTTGAGCTCAAATAATGTTGCGTGATAAATGAAGCTAAAACTTCCTCTTTGGAAGAGGAAATTGGCACACGGGGAAAATGCGCACGACTTCCTAACATTCTACCCCCGCGTATTACAAGCAATTGAATACATACAACACCTGCAGTAATGGCTAGCCCAATCACATCTGCATCACCTTGTTTTGCGCTGACATATTGACGCGCTTGAATTTCTCGTAATTTAGCAATTTGATCACGGCGCACACTAGCTAATTCAAAATTCAACTGATTTGCGGCCTCTTCCATTTGTTTACTTAATTCTTTAATGACTTGATCATTTTTTCCTTGCAAAAACAGCACGGCATGACGAACATTTTGTTGATATTCTTCTTTAGAAATCAACTCAACACAAGGGCCCGTACACCGCCCAATTTGATATTGCATACAGGGTCTTTTACGCGCAGCAAAAAAACTATTGGTACAGTTACGTAATTTGAAAAGCTTTTCAATTAGATTAATTGTTTCGCGTACGGCGGTTGAATGTGGAAAAGGCCCAAAATACAACCCATTCCGTTTACGATTACCTCGATAAAGATCAATTCGCGGAAATGAATCATTAGAGATAAAAATATAAGGATAACTTTTATCATCTCTAAACAAGATATTGTAATGCGGCTTATATTGTTTGATTAAGTTACATTCCAACAACAGAGCTTCATTCTCAGTATGAGTAACAGTGATATCAATATTTTTAACATGTTTAAGCAGCGCGAGAGTTTTAGGATCTTTTTGCTTAGCAGAGTAATAGCTAGTTAAACGCTTTTTCAAATTGCGCGCTTTTCCAACATATAATACCTTTCCATGGTCGTCGAGCATTTGATAAACGCCAGGCTGGTTAGTAACATGATTGAGAAAAGATGTGATATCGCACATGAAAAAGCTTCTCTTGGTGCTTTTGAAAGTATAAGAGCCTGTTCAATATCTTATGGACTCGCTGCAAAAGCAGCTAATCGGTTAAGATTTTCGCGAATTCTCGTTAAATATTCTCGATATTCGCCTCGAATTCGCGAAAATCTTATCTCGATTATCCGCTTTTTCGCTTGAGCCCAAAGATATTGAACAGGCTCTAAGAGCCGAGAAAATGAGCCGTTATCAAGCAAAATACCGTTATAAAAACATCAAGATTCTTCTGTCGAAGATTTATGCCCCTCTACTAATCCTAGGCGAATAGCCAAGAGCGTTAACTCTACATCACTGTTAATGTTCAATTTTTCAAAGATACGATAGCGATAACTATTAACGGTTTTGGGGCTTAAGCATAATTTATCAGAAATTTCTTGGACCTTTTGGCCACTTGTAATCATTAACATAATTTGCAATTCGCGTTCAGATAAGATATCGAGGGGCGACTCTTCATCTTTTGCGAATCGTTTAAGCGCTAATTGTTGGGCTATTTCAGAACTAATATAACGCTGGCCTGAATGCACAGTTCGGATGGCGCGAATCATTTCATCCGGGTCACAACCTTTAGTAATATAACCTGCCGCACCCGCTTGTAAAAAACGTGATGGATAAGGCTCATCATCACACACTGTTAAAGCAAGGATCTTAATATCTGGGTTATGACGTATCATTTTACGTGTTGCTTCTAGCCCTCCTATACCCGGCATCTGCACATCCATTAATACAACATCAGGTATAAGCTCTTTGGCTAAACGAATGGCTTCTTCGCCTGTACCCGCTTCGCCAACTACCTTCATACTCGTTACATCTTGTAATAAGCGTTTTATGCCTATGCGCACAAGCTCATGATCATCAACTAACAAAACCTTTATCAACTTGAACCTCATATGCTTATTTAACGCAAGTATCTACGTTAAGCGTAAAATAGTCTTTATGCTTATGCAACTTTAACTTGGCGGAGAGAGAGGGATTCGAACCCCCGGAGCCCATAAGGACTCAACGGTTTTCAAGACCGCCGCTTTCAACCGCTCAGCCATCTCTCCTGGATTTATTAGGTAATCTGAGCACATATCCCTATCCCTAAGCTATGTTGTTAAAAACCTAAAACTCAGGTGCGAGGTATATTAACGCTATTTTAAGGATTGATTCAACAGGTAATTTTGAGAAAATACTCGATTGCATGGCATGAGTTAATGGATTCTTACCACAAAATCAAGTACAGTATAGTCATCAAAATTGTCATTTGAAATTTCCGGAGAATACCATGTCCATCAATGAAACGATTATTACTCGCCGCGACGGGTCTATTTTAAGCTCCCATTCTGTTTTGCGGAATACATACTTGTTGCTTAGTTTGACCCTATTATTTAGTGCTGGGACTGCGAGTCTCGCGATGGCGCATCAAGCTAGCTTTGGATCTTCATTAATCGCATTTATTGCGGGATTTATTTTATTATTTGCTACCACTGCTTTACGTAATAGCGCCTGGGGAATTGTTGCTGTTTTTGCATTTACGGGTTGTTTAGGTTATTCCATGGGCCCCATGCTTAATCAATTCATTCGTGGTTACACAAATGGCGGTCAACTTATTCTAACCGCATTAGGCGGCACAGGCATCACCTTCTTCCTTTGCTCAGCCTATACGCTAACAACCAAAAAAGACTTGTCGCATTGGGGCAAATTTTTAATGATTGGTTTAGTCATGTGTATCGTTGGCAGCTTAGCGAATATCTTTTTAAAAATGCCAGCCATGCAACTTGCTATCTCATCGCTCATGATTTTTATTTCCACTATGTTAATGATGTATGATATCAGCCGCATCATTCATAATGGCGAAAGCAACTACATTATGGCAACGATTAGTTTGTTCCTTGATATTCTTATGTTATTTCAAAATTTATTGATGTTGCTCGGGGCGTTGAGCGGTAATAACAGAAATTAACTGATCCCGTTCGCATAGAGGAACAGGTAAAACATGTGTCTCGACATGCGAACGGTAAATGTTAATCCTCTCGCCACAAGCATACGCCTTTTTCAGACATTGCCTGTAATTTTGCTTCATGGGCCATCATCTCTTCTGCATCGGCAAAAACAATAGTTAACTTACGCGATTGCATGATAGCGTTTTTAACATCGATAGATTTTTGCTGCACAGGTTCAGGCGATTGTAGTTCTTCAAATAAACTGCTTTGCCCCCCTGTCATAGTGAGATAAACGTGCGCTAGTAAGTAAGCATCCAGTAACGCACCATGTAGATCACGTCGAGAATTATCGACACTATAGCGTTTACATAAAGCATCCAAACTATTGCGTTGCCCCACATGTAACTGCCGCGCGATGACTAGGGTATCAATAATACGACAATAATCCGTTAAAAGTTTCCATGTTTGTTGAGTTAAATTTAATTCATAATTAATAAATCCCACATCAAATGGCGCATTATGAATAATTAATTCTGCTCCTGTAATAAAATTCATAAATTCCCTTGCTATTTTCGCAAAGGGAGGCTTATCTTGTAGAAAATCATTTGCAATGCCGTGAACTGCTAATGCTTCTTCATCAATACGACGCTCTGGATTAATATACTGATGATAACGTTTCCCAGTAAATTTACGATCAATTAACTCAACGCACCCTATTTCAATAATACGATGCCCACCCTCTATTTGCAGCCCTGTTGTTTCTGTATCTAATACTATCTGCCGCATAAATTCACCTTAGGATCTACTGATGGGCAGCATAACATGAAATTAGACCCAGATTAGACTTCTTTCCAAACCTTGTCACGTTACTCAAGGTTTGGAAAGAAGTCTATTGAAGTAATTCATCAATTGCCTTATTAGCAAGCAAGTCTACCAATTCATTTTCATAATGCCCATTATGTGCTTTTATCCAATGCCATGATATTTTATGTTTACCTACTTGTTGATCTAACTGTTCCCACAAATCTGCATTTTTCACGGGTTTTTTATCTGCTTTTTTCCAATTGCGTTTTTTCCAATCCGCTAACCATTCGGTAATTCCCTTCTGCAAATATTGTGAGTCAGTGTACAATTCCACCCGACATTCTTCACGTAAAAATTCAAGCGCTTTGATAGCGGCGGTTAATTCCATTCGATTATTTGTTGTTTGTGGTTCTGCACCAAAAAATGTTTTTTCATGTTTGCCATAGCGCAAAAGCGCCCCCCAACCTCCGGGCCCTGGGTTACCTCGACAAGCACCGTCAGTAAAAATAATGACATGCTTCATATTTAAAATTCCCGCATTGACGGTCTAGGAAGCGTAGCCTGTATACTCGATAGCTTTTGCTGCCAACGCATCCTGATAGGCGTAAATGGAATGACTTTTGCTTTAGCAATAAGAGCATATACACCACCAAAAGGGCTATAGCATTTATCACCAAACCACTCCAATAATTTCAATTTATGATAAAAATGGTGATGCATTGGAGGTCTAAATAAAAATGTACGTTGTTTAACTAATTCAAAATCGGCCAAATTCAACCACTTTTTAACAGTGCGCGCTTGAATAAAGTGAGTTGACCAAGGTATAACTTGATTTTTAGTAATCATTTTTTTAACCCCCCACAAACTCAATGGATTAAATCCTAAAATCACAATATGCCCTTCTGGTTTAATAATTCGACATGCCTCAGCAAGTAATTTACGAGGATTATCTATATATTCAAGCGAATGCGGCAAGATAACAAGATCAATGCTGCCGGATAACACCGGCAATTCCATTGGATCCCCCTCAATCATCTTGCTATGTTTATCCTTACAAAGTAACGGCGTTAATAAAATCTGATTTGTTATCACGCTTGTTTTTAATAAATCGTGTTGGTGCGGCACACCGACGAGCAATACATGCTTACCAAAATAATCTACTAATGCGGACAATAAAAATTTTTTCTCGGCTTCAAGCAAGCGATGTCCGAGAAATTGCGTTAACCAGTGATTCCATTGCTGCATTGCACGATACGTTTTGGCCAAGGTTTTTTCATCCCTACTGTCCAGATAAATTCTACTATACCTTGACGATGGTTTTGTGCAAAGATTAAATTACATGGTAAACTTGCGAATTATTTTTTGTCATTGCACTAGAGAGCTTTCTTAATTTGGAATAATAATGTTATTTTGGAACAAATCAATAATAAGAAACGCATTACTTGGCATATATAGTTTATTGTTTAGCAGTATTCTCTTCGCATCTGCCAGTATAGAAGGTATCCAAGTATATTCCCAAGATATTGATTTTTCCTGGGAACGAAAACAACGTATTGCTGATGACCTTGATCGTTATAACAATGCCGATAACATTTGGGATGTGCTACGGCAAGAATTCACATTACCGCATTACGAAGATAATCCCCTTGTGCAAAAAAAAATCGAATGGTTTCTTGAGCACCAAAACTACTTAGTTAACTCCATGAATCGCGCCGCCCCTTATTTGTACTACATTTCACAACAAACTAAAAAACGACATCTACCCGCAGAACTTGTCTTATTACCCATCATTGAAAGCGCTTATAATCCATTTGCATTCAATGCGTCTTCAGGCGCCTCTGGCATTTGGCAAATGATGCCTGACACGGCTTCAGGGTATGGCGTTAGACAAAACTGGTGGTACGATGGTCGTCGCGATATTATTGCTTCAACCAAAGCTGCGCTCAACCATCTAGCTTACTTACAAAGTTTTTTTGAAGGTAACTGGTTACTAGCCATTGCTGCTTATGATACAGGAGAAGGTAACGTTCTTTCTGCTATTCGCAAAAATATTAATAATGGAGAAAATACAGATTACTGGTCTTTGCCTTTGGCCCAAGAAACGCAAGACTACGTGCCGAGATTACTTGCGCTTGCCACGATTATTAGTCATCCCTATAAGTACTTCATTAATTTTCCACCTGTTCCGAATGCGCCTTATCTTGCAGAAGTGAATATTGGCTCACAAATTGCATTACAACATGCCGCCTCCTTCGCAGGATTGAGTTTGAAACAATTAAAACAATTGAATCCAGGCTACAATCGTTCTGCAACAGATCCTCATGGCCCGTTTAAATTAGTCTTGCCTATTGAAAACGTTGAACAGTTTACCGAAAATTTAGCAAGATACCCTCTCTATCAGCATATAAATTGGGCGCAATATAAAGTGAAATCAGGCGACACTTTAACCACTATTGCAAAACGATTTCACACCACGCCTTCAAGCTTACTTAAAACGAATCCATCTCTCGCACAAATTCCTAAAACAGGCACGAACATTATTATTTCGCGCACGACACCCAATATATCAAAAACTATTTTAGAATCAGAGCAACCCGTTATCACTGCGGAAAATCATCCTATATTGCATCGAAAAACTGCGTTAACTGCTTCTTTGACAAATAAAATAAAACACGTCTCTGGATCTTACGCCCTTCAACCTGGCGATACACTTTATATGGTACGTCAAAAAGATGACTTAAGCAAAATAGCCAAGCGATTTCGGATAGCACAAAATACATTAGCAGAGATTAATCAGCTAAACAGCAGAGAATTGCATCCCGGACAAAAAATTATTATCCCAACCCACAAAAATTCAACATCAAAATATGAGTTAACACCAGGCGATACGATTTATATGGTGAGACGCGGTGATACTATCGAAAAAATTGCCCAACAATTTCATACCACACCAACAGCTATCAGACTCATTAATCTGTTAGCGAGTAACGACTTGCAAGAAGGTGATCGATTAGTTATTCCGACGCACGTTTAAGCCACCATCACTTTTAACCTGGCCACTCTCTTTTATTTCTTGGTTTTTAGCTTTAGTTGGGATTGTAAATAACCACATTTTTTCTGATAATTTCTGATTAATTGGAATAGCATTACGATATTCACAAAAATCAAATATGCCCGCGAAGAAATTGCGTCTATGTCGAGCATAAGAGCAAGGCTGATCTTGTGAAGTAAAGAAACAGGTATCAGGATTTTTCCATTTCAGATTGCTACATAGATCTTCCATGTGAAATACAATATCGGTATAAGCTGTTTCCCCGGGTATATGCAGATCCTCTCTATCTATAAAACTTTGCAAATAGTCACCTTTGGTATTAAAAAATACCGGCTTAAATGCCCACCAACGATATTCAAATACCAACATATTTTTATCATATTGGCTAGCAATTTCATTGGCCTGATAATATCGAATAAAATTAAAAAGTAATATTTCCCTCTGATAAAGATTATAGGGTGTCATTAAATAGGATTCTGTAATATGAGACTGCCCCCATCTTTTGGTGATTGCATGTGGATCTGCACCTTTTGCTATAAGCATTTCAATTATTTTATCCTGCCGTAACATACAAGCCCAATGCAACGCGGTTAATCCCCTACAATCTCTTGCATGCACATCAATATCAGGATGTTTTAACAGTGCTTCGACAACAGGAATATTGCCTTTTTTCAATGCCAACAAAAGCGGTGTATTTACAAGCGATTTTACATTAATGATATCAACGCTATCTTTTTCTTCAATATAGGTTAAAGCTGATTTTGTATCATTTTGATCAATCGCATTGTGTAATTTAGTGTTAGTTTCCACCTGATAACGTTGGCGTGCTTGAGCCATTATGTTTTTCCTCGTTTTGTGTAGATTGTTCTATACTATTTGTTGCCGCCTTTGGAGAATATATACCAAGTTCTCCTGGCGCTTTCTCTGCAATAAAGGGATTTAAAGATGCCGATGTTTTTAAAGCAGATATGAATTGTTGGGATATTTCATCTTGCTGTTCTAATTCTAAGATAGGCTGAAGATATTTATGACACCATTGGAAAGAAAGTTGATCATCCTCTCTCGCATTTAAAGGTAACCTATTAAGAGCTTGCAATAACCTATTTAAGCCTTGTGAGGGAAAATCTTCATATGCTTTTGAATAATCGCTATAGTACGCCATCCAATTAGCAGCGAACTGAGTTAGTAACTTCGGCGTTAATTTTTTACCATTTAATTCTGGAAGAGTTTCTTCGCCTTTGACATAAATAGGTCTGCGCATAGGATAGGTTATTCCTACTTTAAGCTCATCCGGATGATCCATTAAATGAGTTATACGCTTCATAATTTCTTTATCAAGTTCAAATGCAACTTTTCCATCTAAATGTGGCATTTGATCGGTTTCGATATTAAATATCTGACATAATAAAATTCGCATCCTCACTGTAAAGCTATCGAAATCAATTTGACCCATTACATATTTACATTCGGCCAAAAAATAATAAAACAATTTAGGCAAACTTAGAGTAGGATCAAATTCCATATCTTTCATTTCCTGGTTTGCGCTCTCAGCAAATCGTTTAAATTCACGTTCGCATAAATCAAAAAAATGATGGCGTTGATCGCCTTGAATACAATGCGGTTGCAATAAAAACTCTATATTTTTAATAAAGTGTTTACGAACATAGAGAGAATGAAACTCTTTAAGAGGTTCATCTAGTAGTTTATTTTGTTCTATAAAAGAATTAAGTTGTTTTTCATCTTCAAAAATAGAATACACTTTATTTAGATCAAGATTTTTTATTTTATTTAGTAAATATTCATTAAGATACTTCCTTATAGAGTCACCAATCAGCTCAATAATCTTATCATCCGCGATACGATTAATTTGAATCAGTACTTCGGTTTTTTTATGTTCAGAAATCTTATCTAAACAAGCTTTCACTTTTGGGTTAGTCTGATAGGCATTCAATATATTTTGCATATCTTGCTTTATGTTTTCATGAGTTTTTGGGCGATAACTTTCAACAACTCTCTTAAAATAATGGATGATTGCATTTGAATAATCATCATTACTCAAATTATTTTCTATGATTTTTGAAACAAAAAATGGAATAGTCAATCCTCTATTATTTACCTTTTCAGCTAATTCTTTATTAAGTTTAATTTTTTCAACAAGGCCATCGATATCAGGGAAATTTAAATCGCTCAAAAGCCTATTTCTTGCCCTATCAATATCATTGCTAATATGCGAAGCTACTTCACTAAGAAGTTCTCCTTCCGTGTCTTTTTTATATTGAGCAGAAGCATTTTTTTGATAGCTATATTCTCCGCAATTTACAATAGAATACTGTGTATCTATAGTTAATGATGTCTCCTCCCGACCAATCGAAATTTCACACTTCTTTCCTCTTAATCGATCTGCCCATTTTTCTCGATTCTTTTTACCCAGTTGAATTGCCTCTGGAGAATAATAAAATCCTTCGCCAGGAATAGTAAGGCGCATTTTATTAAAGTTAACTGATAATTTTTCAGGGCGAATAACTAATTCATCATTTTCAATTTCTACCGCGCCTTTTTGATAGACATCTTCCAAGACAGTAAGTGCATTAAATCCGCAGTCACGTTGACGAATCTGCTGGGAAACCATGGGATCATTTACTTCACAATTAGGAAAAATGTTTCTAAAAAATTTCTTATGTTTTTCAAAAGCTGTTTTCTTAGGACAGGTATTTTTTTCTGACAAGTTAGGCGATGGATCCACACAAATCACTTGAACTTGAACTTGATTTTCGTTTTTCACTTGAAGTTGATTTTTGTTTTTGTAAATAAAAAATGGAACATAGTGGACATGATCAAAATTATGTATGCCTGAAACAATAATCGGCTGGTTAATGTCAATGGACTTAACCAATTCTTTCAACTTTTCACTGTCTTGATTCATGATGGCAACAGGCACATAAAAGAATTTGGCATGTAAATTATCCGCTTTTATTTCTTGTGACTTTTCATCCAACAATTTATTAACCAATACATTTGCATTTTTTTTCATTAAATAGAGTTCAGCATTACTAAACTAATATCTGATTCTTCTAATTGAAATAATTCTTCCGGACTTAAGATTTGCGTGTTTTTTGATAAGTTTGGCGATTGATAACCCGCGGGAACTATAGATCCGATTCCAAGTTGATATCGCTGAACATTAACTTGCTCAATTTCTTCTGCCGTTTTACCTGCAGCTAATATTTCATTCAACCGAGGATGAATATTGGGAATTTTTATATGCAGTTGCCAATCAGCTTTCAACTGTTTTTCAATCAGCTCAAAAAATAATGCTTGATTGCAGTGTCGGAAAATAGGCTTGAGCTCTTTATGAGTTAGAGCGGAAAAATAAATATCGTTACTCAACACATCTCTCAATAAGTTATCGTCTTTAAATTTTTCAAAAAATGTATTTTGTTTTTTTATAATATCTTTGAGTGCACGTATACGGTTCCATAACGTACCACGATTGCCATCTGTATTCAGTATTTTTGTTACAAAACCACGTGATTGATTTGTATAACCGGCATTTCTTCGGAATGCTTGATCCTGACATAATGTGTTAAATTGCGCCCAGGACGAACTGCTTTTATTAATTGCCCCCACTAATTGATCATACGCCATTCCCCGCGTATCCCATATTTTTCTGCTTGGGAAAACCCATATCCCTTTACCGACGTGTTTATGTTCATTATTTTCTGTTAAATTGTTATCTGCATATTCACGCAAAACAGTCAACATCTGAGCTTTAATAGATCCATGAAGATGCTGTTGAACTTCGGAATAGACTTTCATTTTTTCTGGATTTTCAAGAAATTCTATAATATTTTCTTTGTTTTCCAAAATATAAAATGGCGAAAAATTTTTCAATACATCATGAAATCGATCGGAATATTGTTTTTTTAATAATATATCAATCAAAACAGTTTTTAAGTGACCTATTCCTTGTGATATTACTTGATATGCTTCGAAATATCGCGAAACAATTACTTCATTAAAGTTACCGAATAAAGTGATCGGTTGTCGCTCCAACCCTGTGAATGGATCTAAATAATCGCTATAGAAATCTGTTTTTTTTGCAGCATTATATTTTTTAAACTGATACTTAGCATCTTCAAATACTAGATTTTTTCTTTTATCTCGATAAACCTTTTCATTGTTATCAATAAAAATGTTTTCGCTATTTTTAAAATCTTCTTGAAAAAACGGCTCGGAAGTTATAGGACAATAATCCAACAATTTTATTGCAATTTTTCGTTTATATTTTTCTTTCCTGATTTCTTCTTCTGTTTTTACTTCGCGTTCATTAGCTGTTTCAGCACTCAAATACAAATAAAGAAACTTCAAAATGACATAAGCGCCTTCAGCATCTGTTTTTTTCAAGGAAGGCACAATGCGCCCAAACACATAAGACAAATCGTCCTCACTCTGAGAGTCAAAAAATATATCGGCTTCATTATACTGCTTGAATAATGCTTTAAATTGCGTTTGATATTTTTTATAGCCAGGCAGTGTTTGCAATATTTCAATAAATTGTTGCTGTTGCTCTTTTTCCGAATCAGCATTTTTTACTTCAAGATCAAGATTTATCGCTCTACCACCTGCCATATCACTTTCCTCGTTTTTTCACATATCGTTTTTTATTTAACGTATCTAATATCTTACTCATTGCACCTTAAGAAAGGCTTAACTTATTTATTTTTTTCATCAAGTTAGCTCTCAGCTGATGCGCTTACCCTTCAAAAAGAGTACGATAAGATCAATACCTTAGGAGATCATCATGGAAATAGAAAAACTGCTTGCATTAAGCGTTAGCAAACATGCATCTGATTTACATCTATTACCCGGAGCCGTCCCTCTGATGCGCATTGATGGGATATTAGCACCCATTAAAGATCACCCTCCCTTTTCCCCTGAAGAGAACAAAGGGTTCATTTACAGCATCATGACAGAAGAGCAACAACAGACCTTTGAGATTCATCGTGTACTTGAAATGCCATTATCGATTCCACACATCGGAAATTTTAGAGTTAGTGTATTACATCAACTACGAGGTATTGCTGCTGTTTTTCGGATAATCCCAGAAAAAATCCCCACTTTTGAAGAGCTATCTTTGCCGCCTATCTTAAAATCGTTATTAGGATTATCACACGGACTCATTTTAGTAGCTGGCCCAACGGGTTCGGGCAAAAGTACAACGCTTGCCGCCATGATTGACTATATTAATACTTTTATGGCCTGCAACATCATTACTATTGAAGATCCTATTGAGTTTATTTATCAAAATAAAAAAAGCGTATTTAACCAACTACAAGTGGGTCGTGATACGCCTGATTTTGCCACTGCATTACGCGCTTCATTAAGACAAGACCCTAATGTTATTTTGCTGGGTGAATTAAGAGACCTAGAAACCATGCGGCTCGCGCTAACTGCTGCTGAAACAGGGCATCTCGTAATGGCAACCTTACATGCGACGTCCGCGCCAACAGCCATTAGCCGCTTTGCCGATGTTTTTCCATCCGAAGAAAAAAACCGCGTACGCAATTTACTGTCAGAAACATTACAAGCTGTCATTTGCCAAACGCTCGTCAGAAAAACAACGGGCGGCAGAACAGCCGCATTTGAAATCATGCTCGCAACACCTGCTATTCGGCATTTTATTCGCAAAGACATGTCCACGCATATGGAATCTGCTATGCAAACCAGCGGTGATAAAGGGATGTTTACCTTAGAACAGTATCTTCATGAACTTGTCGCCAAACGAATCATAAATGCTACTGTTGCTAGTATGGTGCTTGCTAATCGAGGAACATTTAAAGAGGGAAGTGAAGCACCGAAAAAATAAATATCGTCATTAAATCGAGCGGGAGGGGTCGTGCGCCCCTCCTACTCGATCGTTCCGTGGCCAATTATTTCTTACTAGATTTTCTCTTCTTCCTTCGAGTTGTTCTTTTTGCTGGTTTTTTACTAACTTTTCTTCGCTTGGTTGTTTTTCTCTTTGTGCTTTTCTTCGTGGTTTTCTTTTTACTTGAAGCCTTTTTCTTTTTTCCGCGCGGCATAACAATTCCCCTTATGAATATTGAACACAAGGTTAGTATAGCAAATACAAAAACTAAATGGTTAACATTTTGATTAAAAAACTTTTTTTCTTAATCCCAGTAGTAATTGTTCGTATCAAAATTAGTAGTATTACGGATAAATTGTCGCGAATATTGACAATTTCCCATTACCTCGTAGACTAAAACAATGAATAACACATAACACAGATAAGGAAATCTATGTTAAACGCTGCCACTACGAATGCTATTTCAAATGGACTTCACGCATCGGCTCTATTACTTTATTTTTTAGGCGCCCTGTATCACTATCTAAAAAAAGACCCCCATTTTCCCCTCTTGGTGATTTTAGCTTTTTTAACTTTATTTGTTCTGAAAGTACTAGGCGTCTACGTACATTATAGCGCTTCACATTCGGATATTATCCCAAGCTGGATAGCAATTAGCTTATCTGCCATTATGTTGAATTACCTTATCGTACAAGCCTTAGATATGCCAGACCCTATGAGAGCATTATGTATGTTTCTCTTTTTAATATTTTCGTATCTTTTTATCGTTGATAGCGATGGCGGTCGTAATTTTCTTTTCATTTACATCGCCATTCCTAGCTTGTTCGTTTACCTAGTTGCCGCGTTCTACTCGGCTTCCCTGTTAAGAACGGGTTTTTTGATGATTGTTTTCTCTAACATCATTTGGATTGCGACACGTCATATCGAAAACTCTATACTTGGCCATGAAATACCTGTTGCTTATCGATATGATAATGATCTTTATCACTTACTCTTAATTATTTCTACTTTTATCATTTATAAAGCGACTGTTAAAACAGGCTGGAGAAATTGGCGATAACTTTATGTTGTTTTTAAAAAAGCAACTTCAGCTTCCGTTGATTTTCGACCTAAAACATGATTGCGTTGCGGGAAACGACCAAACTCTTTAATTACACGAAAATGCGCATAAGCGTAAGCAAGAAATAATTGATATACTTGAGTAGTTTCAATCATTGAGAGTGAAACCAAATTTTGAAATAATTTTATGGATTGCTCTTGTCGCTCAGCATCTTCTGCGTGCACGAGCGGCATATAAAAGAAAACGCGCTCAATCAGAGTCAGCGACTGATCCATACTTTCTTCTAATCCTTGCAAACAAAGCTCTTGGGCTTCTTTATCATACACAAATGCATTAGGTGAATCACGGTAAAAGCTTCGCGAGAACTGATCCAACAAGATAATCAGCGCTAGCCTTCCACGAGGCGCCTCTGCCCAGGTATTCAACTCTCCCTTAATTGCTTCGTCATATTCTATTTTAAATTCTTCTAATAAGCTTAATTTTAATTTCTCATTTTCGCCAAACCATAGATTAGTACGATCACTTGTAGGAAGATCGGCGTGACCCAAATCGCCAAACCAAAAATTTAAAATTTTATGAATTTTATCCGTCATAATCTTACTCTTTTACCCTTAATAATCAGCATAACACAAAAATTAAGTCTTAAAGGAAACAGGGTATGTTGTCATTTTTTCGCAAGAACATGATTTAATATGATTATCATGTAAAGATAACTGCTTTTATTCTAGCAAAACTCGTGTACGCACAGGGATGAGATTAAACAATTCAATAACATCTTGATTGCGCATCCTTATACAGCCTTTTGAAGCAGGAGATCCCATTAAAACATGATCTGGTGAACCATGAATATAAATATATCGTCGCATCGTATCTACATTACCCAATCGATTTTTACCTACTTCAAGACCGCTTAACCAAAAAATACGACTCAAAATCCAATCACGATCAGGATATTGCAAATATAATTCTTTAGAAAAGATTTCTCCTGTGGGGCGACGACCAACAAAAACAGTGTTAACAGGAGAGTTATTTCCTATTTTCGCACGAACAATATGCCAACCACGTGGTGTTTGGCCACTATTCATCACTTCTCCCGCACCATTTTTTCCAGTAGATACGACATATGTTTTAATTATTTCATGCTGTTTAATTACAGATAATTGCTGATTTGTAATGTCTACTTTTAAAAAAATCATGCGTCACCTTTCGTGAAGGCTGTAATTATTTTTGCAATTAATTTTTCTGTCATTTGCGCTGAATCTCGCGATGGATCAAACTCAGCTATCTCAACACCTATCAAGCGTGCATCATCTACAAAGAGAGTCAATGCATGGCATAATTCATTTGCCGACAATCCGCCGGGTTCGGTAACTCCTGTGCCGGGCGCTTCCTTTGGATCTATGCTGTCAATATCGATACTGATTCCGTAGCCTGCGGTATGGTTTGTTACAATTTGAATTGCATCGCGCAATACGGCAACTAAACCCCGTTGTTTAATTTCATCCATATAAAATACGCGCACGTTTAGTTGATTTAATAGCTGTGCTTCATGTTCCTCATAACTACGTACGCCAATCAAACAAACATATTCCGGATGTAATTTAGGAGCATTCCCTGCCAAATGAGTCAGCCTATTTTCGCCGTGCCCTAGCAAACAGGCAAGCGGCATACCATGCATATTACCTGACAAAGTCGTTTGTGGTGTATGGCTATCCATATGTGCATCAATCCATATTAAGCCTAGCGGTCCTTGATTTTTTTTAACAACAGATGCCCCACTCCACGTACCAATTGCCGACGTATGATCACCACCTAATACCAAAAAAAATTGTTTTTTCTGCACTAACTGCGCAACATCCCGCGCCAATTCATTACATAATTCGCCAACCTGAGTTAATGATGACTTAAATGGTTTATGTGCTGTAATCATGGATTGCCAATGCAAATTCAATCCTTGCTCATGTAATGCAGCAAGATAGGAGGATTGTTGCAGGACAGATGGCCCTTTTGCACTTCCAGGCCCGCCTCCTGCAACATCTGAAGCATAACCTAACACAAAAAGCGTTTTATTCATTGTCATACCTATCCTCTGCTCGTTACAATCGACTATTGATTTTTTAGCAAAAATTTAGTTAGTAGCAGCTATGCAAGAATATAATGACATAAGAATAGACACACAAAAACTATTAATTAACCCCGCAATACTGTTTAAAAAATTTGCTGTTACTCATATTACGGAAAAAATACAACAGTTTCGAAATACAGCTTGCAACATTATCACAGGCCAAGATGATCGCCTGCTTGTGGTTGTCGGGCCTTGCTCAATTCATGATGTGATCGCGGCGCAAGAATTTGCCCATAAGCTCCGCATAGCAGCAAATAATTTTGCCGATGATTTATTTATTATTATGCGTGTTTACTTTGAAAAACCACGTACTACGATTGGCTGGAGAGGATTAATTAGCGATCCCCACTTAAACGGTACTTTTGATATTAATCATGGATTAAAAATCGCAAGAAAATTATTAATTGACATTTCTGAATTAAATATTCCTGTTGGCACCGAATTCCTGGATACCATCATTCCACGATATTTATCTGATTTAATTTCCTGGAGCACCATTGGTGCACGCACTTCTGAAAGTCAGCTGCATCGAGAATTAGCTTCAGGTTTAGCAACGCCTGTCGGATTTAAAAATACAACGGATGGTAATATCCAAATTGCCATTGATGCAGCTCATACTGCGCGCTATCCTCATCATTTTCTGAGTATTGACTATCAAGGCGCACCGATCGTCATCAGCACTAAAGGCAACAATAATTGTCATATTATTTTACGTGGCTCGAATGACAAACCCAATTATTCTCCTATCCATATCAACAAGGCGATAACCTTATTAAAAAACGCTGATCTCTTACCCTACTTAATGGTCGATTGTAGCCATGGAAACAGTATGAAAAATTACAAAAACCAAATTATTACTGCAAAATCAGTCGCGGATCAAATCAAGCAAGGTTCATTTGCCATTTGTGGGATCATGTTAGAAAGCAATTTAGTTGCTGGCAATCAACGCTTAGAAAATAATTTAACATTAAAATATGGGCAAAGCATTACAGATGAATGTATTTCATGGGAAGAAACATTGCCCTTATTCACTGAACTAGCAACCGCTATACGCCAGCGTCGTCTAAAAAAATGCAACCCGTGTTAATGGAATTCACCATACGCTGTTTCACGCAAAAAACTGGCAGCGTAGCATGCCAGGATAGCGCCTGCTACCAAATACATTCCTGGTGCAGACACGTGACCAGTTATTTTTATCAAATAAGCAGCTAACAAAGGCGCTGTACCACCAAAAATAGAATAACTGATATTGTAAGCAATCGCCGCTACACTGTAGCGAACTTTTGTCGGCAGCATCTCCAAAACCGTTGCTGTAATAGCACCTTGAAAGCTTGCTGCAAGTACAACAAAACATAATTCTGCAACAATATAATTTTGTAACTTGCCTTGCGAAATAAAATAAAATAAAGGATAACTCACAAGAGCAAAACCAGCAGCTGCAATGCTTACACTTTTTTTTCTACCCCAACAATCTGACAAATAACCACCTACGGGAACCAACAAAGTCACCATCAATAATCCAAGCATGCTAATCAGGCTGGTTGTTGCTAAAGGCATGCCTAGATTATTCGCCGCGTATGACGACATAAAAATAAAAATAAGATACGTAATCATTGCACTTAATGCATAAATACCTATCGCAATCAAAAGCTCATGTCGATAGGTAGTAAAGACATGTCTGAAAGGAAATTTGACAATTTGCTCATGCGTTACGGCATAGTTAAATAATGCTGCCTCAGGAATACGCTGACGGACAAAATAACCTAGCACACCGGTAAAAATACCCAGCAAAAAAGGAATGCGCCATAACAAATCATGCTGAGGAAATTGCATAATCAACGCCCCAACCGCAGAACCAAGCAACATGCCTATTCCAGTCATTGACCAAAGCAAAGCGCTCAGAAATCCACGACGCTTGGACGGAACAGATTCAAGCACAAATAATGCAGCCCCTATGGATTCTCCACCCACTGATAACCCTTGCATAATGCGCAATAAAATTAACAATACAGGCGCCCATATACCCATCTGGTAATAAGTAGGCAATAATCCCATACCACACGTTGCAAGAGACATCAGTAAAATAGAATAAATCAATGTTTTCTTGCGACCTCTACGATCACCATAATGCCCAAATAGAATGGCACCTAATGGACGCACTAAAAATCCTACTGCAAAAATAGCATAGGTAAGTAACATACCAGTCAATTTGTTTTCGTGCGGAAAATATAAACGCGCAAAAATAGGTGTAAAAAATGCAAATAATGAAAAATCATACCATTCCAAAATATTACCCATCGATGATGCAACGATTAAACGACCAAAAGAAAACGGTTGCTGCAAGGTAAGCTCCTCTTCTCATTAAAACCAAACGGCAAAAGTATACACACGATCTCATTTCTCTTACAATTGTTTGCATTTAGCTCTAAATCCTCTTTACAAAGGACAGATAAAAATGAACAAGCAAGAAAATACTAGTTATATAAATAACTTATGGGATACCTCTATTGTCCCTACTTTAATGGACTATATTCGCATTCCCAATAAATCACCCTTGTTCGATTCAGATTGGCAAAAACATGGCTATATGGATAAAGCGGTTAAACTCATGACTCATTGGTGTCAACAACAAGCTATTCCTGATATGAAACTAGACGTTGTACAACTCGAAGGCCGCACACCGGTTATTTTCATTGAAATTCCAGGAAATTCAGATGATACCATTCTATTGTACGGACATCTTGACAAACAACCCGAAATGGAAGGCTGGGACACTGATCTTGACCCATGGAAACCGGTATTACGCAACGATAAATTATACGGCCGTGGTGGCGCAGATGATGGTTATGCCGTATTTGCCTCTCTTGCTGCTATTAAATCACTACACGCGCAAAAATTACCGCATGCACGTTGCGTCATTCTGATTGAAGCATGCGAAGAAAGCGGTAGCTATGATTTGCCTTACTATATCCAAACACTAGAAAGTCAGATTGACAAACCTAGTTTAATTATTTGTCTTGATTCAGGTTGCGGCAATTATGAGCAACTATGGGTAACGACATCATTACGCGGAATGATAACAGGGAATTTACAGATTGAAATTCTAAAACAAGGTATCCACTCAGGGATGGGCAGCGGTATCGTTCCCTCCTGCTTTCTGATATTGCGTCAATTATTAAACCGCGTTGAAAATGAAAATAACGGCGAAATTATTCTCGATGAACTGCTTGTAGATATCCCAAGTGAACGTATTTACCAAACAAAATTGACAGCAGATGTATTGGGAGAACATATCTATCATGATTATCCTTTTGTAGACAATGCAAAACCCATCACCGCTCATTTATCCGAACTCATTTTAAATCGGACTTGGCGTCCAGCCTTATCTGTCATTGGCGCAAAAGGGCTACCCCTACCTGATAATGCAGGCAGTGTCACATTACCGAAGCTTACTTTTACATTTTCAATGCGCTTACCCCCTACGTGTAATGCCAAAAACGCAGCAAAAGCACTAAAAACCACTCTAGAAAAAAATCCGCCGTTTGATGCAAAAGTACAGTTTGAACTAAGCAAAGTTTCTTCGGGTTGGAATGCACCTGCTGAAGCAAGTTGGCTAAAAGACGCAGCAGCAAAAGCGTCACAACATTATTTTGGTAAGGATGCTGTTTATATGGGAGAAGGCGGGAGTATTCCATTCATGGGGATGTTAGGCGAAAAATTTCCGCAAGCGCAATTTTTAATTACTGGACTCTTAGGCCCTGGATCCAATGCACATGGACCCAATGAGTTTTTGCATATTCCTGCAGGAAAAAAATTGACTTGCTGCATCGCAGAAATCATTGCAAAACAATTTCAAACATAACCTTATTTGCCTCCCATGTTCTTTGGAGTCAGAGGGGATCGCGAACCACTATTATGACGAGGAGGGGTTATAACCATACCATGCATGACATTACCATCACTCGTTGAGCGATTATGCGATTGAGTCATTACCTTTAGAAATGAAAAGTCATGTTGTGTTCTTATGTTTCTTGACAATCGTCGTTGTTTTGCTTTTTCTACAGAATTTGTGGAAGATAAAACGATATTGATATTTTTTTCTATAAAAACACTACCATCAAATATTGATAATGATGGTGGTCTTACATCCTTGAGCTCTCTTGTTCTCCTTCCTGAGCTATCTTGATTATTTTCTTTATTTATTTCTTTGACTTCTGTTAGCGAAGAATTTTGTAAATATTTTTGATAACACTCATTATTACAACATACTGATGAACATTGTTTTCTTTTCTCTGCTAAATTTTCATTTCCATTTCCTGTGCCAAAAAGTTGAGAAATGATTAATGTCATACCCTGTTGTTCAACCTGTTTTATAAGGTCAGGAACGATACATCGATTCTGTCCGCTAAAACAACAATTAAATTCACAACTTATAATAACTCTTTGATTGCTTTCCTTTGCTTGCTTTAACTGTGCATTCAACCATTTTAATAATACTTTAAATCCTTCATCCCCTGACGTTGTATAGTTATATTGTTCAGAATATTTTTCAATTTGACAATCAGGGTGATTTTTATTCATCTTTTTAATAGCTATTGCTGAACTGATTTTATTATGTGTAAAAACCAAAACACGCACGGATGGAATAGTTTTCAGACTATCATTTCTAACTTCTGCTCTTGGCATCGCCATATTCTAAGTCTCGGGAAAATAACAACATGCTCAAAATATTACCAAAAAAACATTAAAAAATTATTAAATTTATATAACTTATTGAAATAAAACCACATTAGCAATGGATATTCCTCTTGAGAGAAAGGCGCAATAAGAGCGGTTGCTCGGATTAGTGTTTGAACCTAAATTCGGCAGTTGTAACCTGCTGCGAAGGTCTACTGCACTGAATTTAGGTTGAACGACAGACACTACAAAAATTAATTAATGATTTCCCCGCCATCGACTACAAAATTTTGTCCCGTAATAAAACTAGACTCATCAGATGCTAAAAATAAAGCTAAATTTGCCACATCGCTTGGTTTTCCCAAACGACCCAAAGGAATTTCTTCCAGCATGCGTTTCATTTCAGTGCGACTTGCAGCAAATGCTTCTTCATTAAAAATATTACCGGGCTCAATGCTATTTACGTTAATATTATGTCTTGCTAATTCTAGTGCGGCAGTACGCATTAATCCATTCATTCCTGCTTTCGAAGCAGCATAATGTGAGAAACCAGGAAACCCAATTTTTTCACCCGCGATTGAAGAAATAAAAATAATTTTGCCATAATCTTGTTTCCGCATCATGGTGGTAACTGCTTTCAACACAATAAATGATCCCGTTAAATTGGTTTGAATCACTTGCTGCCAATCTTGCACACGCATCCTCTCAATGGTATGCATAGGAAAAATCGCCGCGTTCTGTACAACCACATCAATCTGACCGCAAGTAGAAATGATTTGCTCTATTGCATACTTTATAGAGCTCTCCTGAGCAATGTCAGCTTGTATATAATCAGCCACTCCCCCTGTATGCGAAATTTCAGCGACCGTTTGCATTAGCTTTGCTATGTCACGCCCCAAAATAAAAACTTGCGCACCCTGCTCTGCAAACAATTTTGCAATTTCTTTCCCAATCCAACTTCCGCCGCCTGTAATAATTGCGATTTTATCAGCCAGTCGTTGACTCATTATTTTTTCCCTTTTTAGTATGGCTTACTAGCCATACTCCAAATAATGTAATTAAACCGCCTAATAATGATAACCATGTAGGAATCTCATGCAACCACATCCAACCTAAAATCGTTGCAATTAAAGGCATAAAATATAAGAAATTAGCTGCTTCGGACGCCGGTATTTCTTTTAAGCAATAACTCCATGTAATATAGCCGATTGCTGCAGGAAAAACACCTAAATAAATCACTGATAAAGTTGCTCGCCACGAAGCAATTTGCGCATCATGCAACATACTTGGCGTATAAATAAATAATAAGAACGTCGCTCCCCAAATGATATAAGCGGTGACTTCTATGGCATGGTATTTCTGTAAAAAAGGTTTTTGCAAAACAGAATAGATACCGCCAATAAATGAGGCCGCTAATACATAACAAACACCTGCGTGAAAAGTAAGTTGATTTGTTTTATCCAACATAATCAACCCAACACCTACGACACTTATTATCATGCCGATCAACATATTGATATGTACTGATTCACGTAAAAATAATATAGCAGACACAAGGGTCACAATAGGTGAAAGACTGATAATAAAACTTGCCGTGCCAGAAGGTACGGAAATTTCGCCATAATTTAATGCGATATGATAGAAACCTATCCCCAGCATCCCAATCAGTAAAAGCAGTGCTTTATCACCTCTCGCTATTTGATTTCGTTCAGGAAGCTCAATACATGCAATCCACATACAAACTGATGCGATTAAGAAACGTAATAAAGCAAGCCCTCCTGGCGTATAACCGTGCAATCCCGCACGAATACCTACAAATGCAGACGCCCATAAGGAAACTGTAATCAATAAGGCCATTTTAGTTTTTAATGAATAGTGCATTTTTATTATCTATCTAACCTCAGTTATGGATAAGAATCCTGCTTAAGCATCGTTTATTTTGCAAATACTGCGTTAAAATTCTTGGAAATTCAATCGCGTAGAATAACTACGCTCATGAATTTCCAAAAATTTTGCCTTGTCTTTGCAAAATACACTCGCTTAAAACGCAAAAACCATTTTTCTTAAAATTGTCGAATAGGCCAAATAAGCCTATTTTCTCAAGCGTTTTCAATACCT
>CAZAEO010000020.1:0-24340 GCA_964484285.1 uncultured Coxiellaceae bacterium
GTTTATTTCCCACCGATGCGGCAAGATGATAAATAATTTCCACATTTGTCATAAGTTTATCAAGCAAATCTGAATTTCGGATATCACCTTCAACGAGACGTGCGCCGCACACATTAGACAGATTTTGTTTGTATCCCGAAAGGAAATTATCCAGAACAAAAACTTCGTCACCCTGCATTAATAATTTTTTTACCAGATTCGAACCAATAAATCCCGCACCACCTGTTACTAATACTTTCATTAGCATCCTTCCTTAGCACAAAAAAGATGTAAGTAGCTTAAGAGCCTATTTAATATCTCTTAACTCGCTGCAAAAGCAGCATAATCGGCTAAAATTTTTGCGAATTTTCGTTAAATATACCAGATATTCGCCTCAAATTCGCAAAAATTTTATCTCGATTATCTGCTTTTTCGCTTGAGCTAAGAGATATTGAACAGGCTCTAAGAGATTCATGTTCACATATCAAATCAAAAGTTAACCCCGGGCGTTAGCCCGGCACGCGAAGGGGGCAAGCCAAACATTGAAATCATTTTAAAAACTTGTCATAAGAAGGATGAGTGCGTAGAATTCGAATACTTGCGATTAAAGGAGCTTCATCATGGATATCACATCCATATTGATGGTTTGTCGAGGGAATATTTGCCGCAGTCCTATGGCGGAAGGTTATTTCGCAAAACAATTCAATGATCTCAAATCATCCACCTTGGTTTCATCAGCAGGTCTCGCTGCTCTGATTGATCAACCAGCAGATGATCATGCACAAAAAATCATGGTGCAACATGGCATAAGTCTGTCCTCGCATCGTGCAAGACAGCTTACGAATAATTTAGTTCGAAAAAATGATCTTATTCTGGTAATGTCATATTCGCAACTTCAACAATTAACGAGTCAATTTATTACAGCAAAAGGCAAGACATTTTTATTAGGGCACTGGAATCAAATTGAAATTGAAGATCCTTATACAAAACCTGCAGAAGCATTTTTAAAAGTATATCAAAAAATCGAATCAGCTTGGCAAAAATGGAAAACAAGGATTTTGCAATGACAAACGTGTATTTAAAAAAAACAATTTTAAGTATTCTCTTGCCTGATTTTATCAGCAGTTGTGCGCCTTATTATACGATTAGAGGTTTATCGAGATGAACCGTGTTGACTTAGAAAAAAACCAACAGTCTTCATTTTTTTTACCGGAAGATGCTTTAGATTTTAAAAAAATAGCAACCAAGTTATATCAAAATATATGGATCGTATTAGGAGTTTCATTTTCAACAGCATTCATTGCTTTTCTTCAAACCTTTTCTTATGTGCCCATGTATCAAACTTCTGCTTTATTGCAAGTAAAAAAATCCTCAAATTCAAGCATATTTAGCAAGCTTTCTATGAATGCCAATGGTGATTCAGCATTAGAAACCCAGGAAGCGCTAATTCGTACACGTTATATTTTGGAACCCGTCATTGCCGAAAACGGTTTAAACATTTCAGCATCGCCGCAATATTTTCCTTTGATTGGCTCTAGAATAGCTAGAATGCATAGCAGCGAAAAATTAGCAAAACCTTTTCTAGGATTGAAGCAATATGCATGGGGAGGAGAAAAACTACTCATTCAAAAATTAACTCCTGCTAATACAACAGCAAGTCAGAACTTTCGTTTAGTTGTAAGGGAAAAAAATACTTTTGATTTTTATTCTGCTGACGGTAAATTTATTTTGAAAGGCAAGCTTGGCGAACTGTTAACTGGCCCAGGAATTCAACTTAAAATCGATGAAATGAAAGCAAGACCAGGGAATGTATTTTTTATTCATTATAGCTCGCCAGTCAACTTTACCAGCAGTCTTAGCAGAAAAATAAACATTATTGATGTGGCCGGAAATGATCCCACTCAAAGCACTGGGCTCTTTGAACTTTTATTGACAGACTCAGATCCCCAGCGTGCTATGAACATTTTAAATCAAATTGCCAATTACGTTGTCCTTAAAAATAGGGAACAAAGTGTAAAAGAAGCCAAAAATACATTAGATTTTTTACAACAACGTTTAGCAGAAATAAAAGCTAAATTAGGAAGCACTGAAAACAACATTAATCGATATCACTCTGATAATGAAACACTTAGCATACCAATGACAAATCAGCTTATTATTAATAAATTATTAAGAAGTGAGATGGATTTAGAAAAGCTTAAATTACAAAAAGATGCATTATTACAACTTTACACGACTGAGCATCCCAATGTAATTGCCAATGAAAATAAAATAAATTCGTTACAAAAAAGAATGCTTGAACTAAAAGAAAAAGTCAAAAAACTTCCATTTATCAATCAACAAGAAATCAACTTACAAAGAGATGCGAAGATTACTGTCTCTGCTTATTTGTATCTTTTAAATCAACAACAGCAGTTAGAAATTACAGAAGCAGGACTCTCTTCTAATGTGGCAATCTTGTCTGACGCGATTCCGGCTTTCCAACTTCCTTCTCACAAATTTTTTACGGTTATAGCAGGTTTCTTATTGGGCTTGTTTTCGTCCGTCGTATTCATTATCATAAGAGATATTCTAAAGAAAATAGTTGAATCTTCTGAACAAGTTGAAAATGAATTTAAAATTCCTGTCCAAGTCGTATTACCATTTAGCCGCAAGCAAAAACAAATGGAAAAATTGCAATCAGAAGGACAGAGAACATTGGGTACTGCTCTTTCAACTCAACTTATTTTAGCCAAACAAGAGCCAAATGATATCACTATTGAAAGCTTACGAAGCTTACGTGTCAGTCTTCATGTCATGTCACAGCACGGATCTCATGTTATTGCTATCATGGGCAGCTTAAGCAATATCGGTAAAAGTTTTGTTTCACTCAATTTAACTCAAATATTCGCTGATGCTAAAAAGAAAACGATCCTGGTTGATTGCGATGTCAGAAAAGGTCGGCTACATACAGCATTAAATCAAAATAAATCAAAAGGACTCGGCGAATATCTAGAAAATAAATATTCTTACGATGAGATTATAAGACCTATTTCTGACCAATTTTATTTTATTTCTTGCGGTATTCCCGATAGTCACCCGATTCAATTATTTCAAAGCGAACGATTTAAAGATCTCATTCAAAAACTAAAGCAAGATTTCGAACAGATCATCCTTGATACCCCCCCCGTCATTCCTGTGACAGATTCGATTATTATTGCCCAATATTGTGATGTGAAGCTCTTTGTCATTGGTGCTGGTAGAGATACCATTGATGACGTGAAACAAGCCATCAAAAAGGTTCAATCTCATCAAATTCAAGTTGACGGTTTCGTATTAAACCATCGAAAATCTCTAGTACCTTATGGCTCTAGATATTATCAACGTTATGGTTATGGTGATTCCAAGACAATGACTTCCCTATAAAATCAATAACAAACATACAATTGGTTTACAGGTGAGTCTGAGCCAAAGGAAACCATTAAACACTCCTGCAATTAATGCAGGTTTAACCATTCAATTTGGAACATTAAACCAACAGTAGAGGAAGTCATGAAAAAAGATTTTTTATTTACATCAGAATCCGTATCAGAAGGTCATCCCGATAAAATTGCCGATCAAATATCCGACGCTGTTCTAGATGCCATCATTGCACAAGATACCGCTGCGCGCGTGGCATGCGAAACGTTTGTCAAAACAGGGATGGTGTTAGTGGGTGGTGAAGTGACGACATCTGCTTGGGTTGATATCGAACAAATTACTCGCAATGTCGTACGCGAAGTAGGATATAACAGTTCAAAGATGGGATTTGATTGGGAATCTTGCGCTGTGATGTCCGCTATTGGTAAACAATCTCCTGATATTGCACAAGGTGTCGATCGGTCAAAACAAGAAGAGCAGGGTGCAGGCGACCAAGGTCTTATGTTTGGTTATGCAACCAACGAAACACCTGGTTTGATGCCAGCTCCTATTTACTATGCCCATCAATTAGTGAGACGCCAAGCTGAATTGCGTAAAAATAAAACCTTACCCTGGTTACGCCCCGATGCTAAAAGTCAAATTACCTTTCGATATGTTGATGATAAACCGGTGAGCATTAGAACGGTGGTGCTATCGACCCAACATGATCCAAAAGTCAGTCATGCAGACTTAACCGAGGCAGTGATTGAGAGCATCATTAAACCTACTTTACCAGCAGGGTGGATCGATAAAGACACACGCTTTTTAGTGAACCCTACCGGTCGATTTGTCATTGGCGGCCCCTTAGGTGATTGCGGATTAACCGGACGCAAAATTATTGTGGATACGTATGGCGGCATGGCGCGTCATGGTGGGGGTTGTTTTTCCGGTAAAGATCCCTCTAAAGTCGATCGTTCGGCGGCTTACGCCTGTCGTTATGTTGCAAAAAATATTGTGGCAAGCGGCCTTGCGGATCGGTGTGAAATTCAAGTTTCCTATGCTATCGGTGTCGTAGAACCGACTTCTATTCATGTAGAAACATTTGGCACGGGGAAGATTTCTCATGCCGAAATCATCAAATTAATAGAGCAACATTTTGATTTACGTCCTTATGGCATTATTAAAATGTTGGATTTATTGAAGCCCATTTATCGTCAAACCGCATGTTACGGACATTTTGGTCGAGAAGACATTAATGTCAGTTGGGAAAAAACGGATAAAACTCAAGAATTGCAAAAAGCAGCGGGAATATAAGCGAATCAATGATAAAGAGTTATTTAGAAAAACAGTTAAAGCAACGCATTTTTATTTTAGATGGCGCAATGGGAACGATGATCCAGCGCCATCGGTTGCAGGAAAGTGATTATCGAGGTAAGCGTTTTCGAGATTTTCCACATGATTTAAAAGGTCATAATGATCTATTGTGTTTGACACAACCTGATATTATTACAGATATTCATAAAGCGTATTTAGATGCCGGTGCGGATTTCATTGAAACCAATAGTTTTAATGCCAATGCCATATCACTGCTCGATTATCATATGGTCGATTTGGCTTATGAAATTAATTTTGCAGCAGCTACTTTAGCACGTCGTATGGCAGACGAAGCGACACGACACACGCCAGAGAAGCCGCGTTTTGTGATTGGCATTTTAGGCCCTACCAATCGTACCGCTTCGTTGTCTCCTGATGTCAATAACCCGGGTTTTCGCAATGTGAGTTTTGATCAGTTAGTCACTGCTTACATGGAGGCTGTGCGTGGATTAGTGGACGGGCATGTTGATATTTTAATGATTGAAACTATTTTTGATACGCTCAATTGCAAAGCAGCTATTTTTGCCATCGAAAAATATTTTATTCAGTATCTAGTACGATTACCTGTCATGATCTCTGGAACTATTACAGATGCCAGTGGTCGAACGCTTTCGGGGCAGACGACGACTGCATTTTGGCATTCTGTAGGTCATGCAAAACCGATGAGTATCGGTCTCAATTGTGCGTTAGGTGCAGAAGCATTGCGGCCTTATGTGCGAGAGCTTTCTACCATTGCAGATACGTATGTGAGTTTACATGCGAATGCAGGCTTGCCGAATGCTTTCGGTGAATACGATGAAACACCGCAAGATACCGCACGTGTTGTCTCTGAATTTGCAAGAGAAGGTTTTGTGAATATTGTAGGGGGATGTTGTGGCACAACACCGGAGCATATTAGTGTTTTAGCAGAGGCAGTTAAAATCATTCCTCCACGTTTGATTCCTGTGATTCAAAAAGCGTGTCGTTTAAGTGGATTAGAACCCTTAACGATTGATAAAACCTCTTTGTTTGTCAATATAGGGGAAAGAACCAATGTAACAGGTTCGACACGTTTTGCTGATTTAATCCGCAATGAAAATTATCAAGCCGCATTAGATGTTGCGCGAGAGCAAGTACTTAATGGCGCGCAAGCTATTGATGTCAACATGGATGAAGGGATGTTAGATGCGGAAGCTGTGATGGTGAAACTTTTGCTTCTCATCGCATCAGAACCGGATATCGCACGTGTACCCATTATGATTGATTCATCAAAATGGTCAGTGATTGAAGCGGGATTAAAATGCATTCAGGGAAAGGGTATTGTTAATTCTATTAGTTTGAAAGACGGAGAAGCGGCTTTTCTTGAAAAAGCACGTCTTGCATATCAATATGGGGCAGCAGTGGTTGTCATGGCATTTGATGAGCAAGGACAGGCAGATAATGAAGAGCGAAAACTTGCTATTTGCAAACGTTCGTATGATTTATTAGTGAATACAGTAGGATTTCCTCCCGAAGATATTATTTTTGATCCGAATATTTTTGCGATTGCAACAGGTATAGAAGAGCATAATCAATATGGTCTTGATTTTATTCGTGCAACAAAGCGCATTAAAGAAAATTTGCCTCATGCTTTAGTTAGCGGTGGCGTGAGTAATATTTCGTTTTCATTTCGTGGCAACAATGCAATACGTGAAGTGATTCATGCTGTTTTTTTATATCATGCCATTCAAGCGGGCATGAATATGGGAATTGTCAATGCGGGAAGTTTGGCTATTTATGCGGATATTCCAAAGGATTTACTCATTCGTATCGAAGATGTGTTGTTCAATAGAAGATCTGATGCAACAGATCGTTTATTAGAAGTAGCAGATTCGTTAAAAAGCCAAGTAAAAACGAGTACGGAAGATTTCAGTTGGCGAAAACAATCCGTCTCTGAACGTCTATCACATGCATTAGTAAAAGGTGTGACTCAATTTATTATTGAAGACACAGAAGAAGCGCGTGTTTTATTAGGAAGTTCACTGCGGGTGATTGAAGGGCCTTTGATGGATGGTATGAATGTGGTGGGCGATTTGTTTGGTTCTGGCAAAATGTTTTTGCCACAAGTGGTTAAAAGTGCACGTGTGATGAAACAATCGGTTGCTTATCTTACGCCGTTTTTAGAAAAAGAAAAAACAGCAGCGCATGTGAAAGGAAAAATGGTTATTGCAACAGTGAAAGGTGATGTGCATGACATTGGAAAAAATATTGTAGGTGTTGTGTTGCGATGTAATAACTATGAAGTGATTGATTTAGGCGTCATGGTGTCTTGTGAAAAAATACTGGAGACAGCGCGTCAAGAAAGTGTAGATTTGATTGGATTGAGTGGATTGATTACGCCGTCACTGGAAGAAATGATCCATGTGGCCAGTGAAATGGAGCGATTGCAGTTTACTATTCCTTTATTAATTGGTGGTGCAACCACTTCACGCGCACACACGGCTGTTAAAATTGAAGAACATTATTCAGGCGCTACGGTACATGTGGTTGATGCATCGCGTGCGGTCGGTGTTGCTAGCCAATTATTAAGCCCTGTCAATCAAGAAAAATTTATTCAAGAAACACGAGCAGAATACAAAAAACTTCGAGATCTTCATAAACATAAAAAATCAGAAAGCGGGCTCATTTTGTTAGAGGCCGCGCGAAAAAATAAATTTACCGTCGCATGGGAAAATTATGTTCCTCCCAAACCTACTTTTTTGGGCGTAAAACAGTTAAAAAATTATCCTTTGACAGAGTTAGTACGCTACATTGACTGGACTCCTTTTTTTCAAACATGGGAATTAGCAGGACGATATCCCGCTATTTTAGAAGATGAAGTTGTGGGTGAGAGTGCTAAAAATTTATTTCGTGATGCAAAAGAATGCTTGGATAAAATCATTCATGGAAATTGGGTTCAAGCGAACGCCGTTATTGGATTTTTTCCCGCTAATAGTGTGGGCGATGATATTGAAATTTACACCGACGAAAATCATGAGCATGTGATGACGACTTTCCGCATGTTACGCCAACAAACTCAAAAGGCTAACGGCAAAGCAAATTTATGTTTAGCTGATTTTATTGCCCCTAAATCATCCGGCATTAAAGATTATTTAGGATTTTTTGCAGTAACTACCGGAGGAAATATAGAGCATAAATTGCATGAATTTGAAAAAAACTATGATGATTATAATGGAATCATGTTAAAAGCATTAGCGGATCGTTTAGCAGAAGCCTTTGCAGAACATATGCATGCGCGGGTGCGAAAAGAGTTTTGGCGCTATGTCCCTCATGAAAATTTATGTAATGAAGAGTTGATTGCAGAAAAATATCGCGGTATTCGTCCAGCGCCAGGTTATCCCGCCTGTCCTGATCATACTGAAAAACCGGCTTTGTTTTCCTTGCTTCAAGCCACCCAACTGGCTGGAATAACTTTAACCGAAAATTTTGCAATGTTACCTGCTTCTTCTGTTAGCGGTTTCTATTTTTCTCATCCTGAGTCACAGTATTTTGGTATTGGTAAAATTGCAAATGATCAAGTGGATGATTATGCGAAACGAAAAAAGATGGACGTTACTCTGATTAAACGTTGGCTTGCTACTCATATTAAGGATTAGTGTTATGAGCATCAGTTTTGAATTTTTTCCACCTAAATCGCCAGAGAGTCTTAAACATTTTCAAACATCCGCATTGCAGCTTGCAGAACTTGCTCCCGATTTTTTTTCAGTGACATTTGGTGCGGGAGGCTCAACTCGAGATGGGACGATTGAAGCCATTAAAATGTTGCAAGAGATAACGACGATTAAAGTTGCTCCTCATTTATCTTGTACGGGTTATAAAAAAGATGAACTTGTCCATATTATTCAAGCTTATCAATCATTGGGGGCTAAGCGCGTGATTGCCTTACGTGGTGATCTACCGTCTGGCATGGGAAGACAAGTGGGCGAAGTGCCTTATGCAAAAGATTTAGTGGCTCTAATCCGCCATGCGACAGGTGATCACTTTCACATTGAAGTCGCGGCTTATCCTGAATTTCACCCGCAATCAAAAAGTGCTTATGAGGATATTTATAATTTAAGAGAAAAATTTGAGGCGGGTGCTGATAGTGCTATTACGCAATATTTTTTTAATGCCGATGCGTATTTTTATTTTCTAGATGAATGTGCGAAACAACATATAGTAAAACCTATTATTCCGGGTATTATGCCCATTACTCAATTTGCTAAACTTGCGCGTTTTTCAGAAGTTTGTGGCGCTGAGATTCCCCGATGGTTGCGCAAACGTTTAGAAGGTTATGGAGATGATTCGGATTCTATTCGATCTTTTGGATTGGAAGTGATTTATAACTTGAGTCAGCGATTGATATCAGGTGGTGCGCCAGGATTACATATTTATACATTGAACCAAGCAGAAGAGAGTTTGATTTTATTTAATACTCTGGGTTCTTATCAGCTGAATCAAACTACTTAAGAAGCTGGCAGAGATCTTGAACAGGCTCTAATCCCAAACCAAAGCAACCATAAACTTATCATTGTAATACTAATAAACCAGATTGTATATTGAGGCCAATAAATTGAAGTGAGGGCGATAGGACATAATATAAATAAATTAAAAAATAAAATGCTTAAAGTGACCCGTAAATGATTTATACCTAAAGAAACTAAATGTTGGTAAGCGTGTTCTCGATGGGCAATATACCATGATTTTTTTTTGTAAATGCGATGAATCAATGTGAATGTGGCATCTGAAGCAAAAACACCCATAATGATAAGCCAAAATGCAGCTGGAACAAAAGATTGATTCACGGTGTAAAGTGCAATAACTGCAAAAATAAAGCCTAGAAAACCACTGCCCGTATCGCCCATAAAGATTTTTGCGGGTGGCCAATTCCAAACAAGAAATCCAGCAATAGCAGCGCTGAGTATCCAAAGTAAAAATGCTAAGTGGTACTCACCCGCTATGTAGAGCGGAATGCTTGCAGCTATTCCGATAAAAACTCCCTCCGCACCTGCAAGGCCATCAATTCCATCCATGAAATTATAAAAATTAATGCACCAGATAATTCCCGTCACCGCAAAGAAAGAACCTATCCAGTGAAGTGAGAGTTTAATACTTCCTAAATCAAGAATAGGAAACCCGCCTAACCAGTAAATAGCCCAAGATGACGCAATAAAATGAACTAAAAAGCGCCACCTAACTTTAATTGAATACACATCATCGCCATAACCAATCGCTGCAACGAGGATTCCTCCCCCTGCTAATGCTAAAACAAGACGAGGCTCAAGAAAATTGAGGAAACCTAAAGTAAGTATAGATAAACATGAAACGATTGCAATTGAAACTCCGCCCCCTCGAGGAATGGGTACTTGATGAGAGCTGCGCTCATTGGGAATATCGAGAATGGTTTTCCGAATAGCATGATGACGAACGATATTTGTGAGGCACATGGAAAATAAAAGTGCCAATAAAAAGATAGGTAAAAAATAAATATTCATATTGCATTTCTATATTGATAAATAATTTTAGGCAATTGGGATTTTAAATTTTGGATGGCATGAAAACCCAGTTCACGTTGAATTTTAGTTGTATTGTAATACGCTGAGCCAAATAATTTAGAGAGCGCATCTGAGTCAAATGGCATTCGGCGTCTGAAAATTTTTTTTCCCATGTCTCCTATAAGTGCAATGAGTTTGAAAAACCAGAAAGGCACATGCCAATGTGGAGTAGGTTTTCCCAGCGCGTCACACATGAGTGAATAGATTTGTCGAGTAGTATAAGCAATGCCATCCGTCACAAAATAAACTTTGCCATTGGCATCTGGATGGTTTGCGGCTAAAAGCGCGGCTTGACATATGTCACTCACACTAATCATGGATCTTGAATTGTGCATTTCAGGTAACGGAGGAAATATTCCTCGATCAATAGCGCGTAACATAACAGCGAGATTACCCTTCCATTCTGGACCATATACCAAGCTCGGGCGAAGTACACAAACATGCATTCCTTTATTCTTAGCATTAAGAACTAATTCTTCTGCTTGACGTTTTGAAATCCCGTAGGGCGAATTTGGTTGTTTGTCCCAGCTTTCATCAATACAGTGTTCATGATCTGCTACAGCTTTGACACTGCTAAAAAAGATAAATTTTTTGACTTTTGCGCCGATGGCTTCTTGGAGGATATGTTGTGTTCCTAGAAAATTAATGGCGTGATGATGTTTTGCTCCTTCTTCCCATGTATGAGCATACCCGCCCAAATGGAAAACAATATCAATATTTGTACAAGCCCCTTTTAATGTATCTGGTTTGGTTAAATCGCCTTCAATGATTTCAATTTTTTGGGGTAAGTGTAATGTATTTTGTTGATTGCGAACGAGCGATCGAACCAGAAATTGATTTTTTAATAAATGTTCTATCAATTTTTTTCCAATAAACCCTGTTGCTCCTGTGACAAGCGCGCGGGGTTGAGAGCATGCCATGCTTCTTTATTCCTGATTTATTAAAAACTAGGACTTGTCTCAATTCCCTCTTTTTTCGCTTGAGCAAATGAATTGTCAACAAGTCCTAATATTATGTCATAGATTTTAAATTTTTGTAGTTCTAATTTATAGGTTAAAATTGACATTTTATCTCTGTGAGCTAAACTCGCGTAAAGATTCAGCATATGCGATTAGGAAAGGATTGCAGGGCGGTAGCGTGGTTCTCTAGTACCTTGTCAACATGTGTGAGAGTGTCTTAATGAATGTAATTAGAAAAAAAGTCCTTGTTACCGGCGCGGACGGCTTCATTGGATCCCATCTCGTTGAATATTTAATCAAAAAAGGATGTGATGTTCGTGCTTTTGTTTTTTATAATTCGTTTGGCTCCTGGGGTTGGCTAGACCATGTATCTTCAGATGTAAAAAATCAATTCGATATTTTTGCAGGTGATATTCGCGACCCGCATGGTGTTAAAAATGCGGCCACAGGATGTGATGTGATTTTGCATCTTGCTGCTCTCATTGGCATTCCTTATTCTTATCATTCACCTGATACCTATGTGGATACGAATATTAAAGGCACACTGAATGTGATACAGGCTGCGCGAGAATTAGCTATTGAAAAAGTGATTCATACTTCAACAAGCGAAGTTTATGGTACAGCGCAATATGTGCCTATCGATGAAGCACATCCTTTGCAAGGGCAATCCCCTTACTCAGCAAGCAAAATTGGCGCAGATCAAATTGCAATGTCCTTTTATACGTCGTTTGGGACACCAGTGAGCATCGTAAGACCTTTTAATACCTTTGGGCCGCGTCAATCAGCAAGAGCGATTATCCCGACAATTATTACACAAATTGCAAAAAAACATCGAATCATTAAACTGGGTGCGTTGCATCCAACCCGCGATTTCAACTATGTTGAAGATACGGTGAAAGGGTTTGTAGCTGCCATGGAATCAGAAAATTCAGTAGGCGAAGTGATCAATCTGGGTAGCAATTATGAAATTTCAATGCATGAAACCACAAAATTAATTGCAGAAATGATGCAAGCGGACGTCGAGTTTTTGCAAGAAACAAATCGATTAAGACCAGAAAAAAGTGAAGTAGAACGTTTGTGGGCAGATAATAAAAAAGCAAAAATACTGCTTAACTGGTCACCGGAATACGGCGGCAAAGACGGATTTAAAAGGGCGTTATCAAAAACGATCCCGTGGTTTCTTGAAAGCCAGAACTTGAAAAATTACAAAGCAGAAATTTACAATATTTAAAATTCTCTCGAGATAGAGATGACTTTCATCCGCCAAATCTTAAACACCTTACAAACTATCTTGCCTAGGCAGGATGAAACTATTGCCTTGCATGAACCTCAATTTTGCGGCAATGAGTGGGCATATGTAAAGGAATGTTTAGATACAGGATGGGTCTCATCAGTTGGAAAGTTTGTTGATCGCTTTGAAAAAGAATTAAGTGAATTTACCAATGCCAAGCATGCTGTGGTGACTGTCAATGGAACGGCAGCGATGCATATTGCTTATCTTTTGGCGGGAGTGCAGGCGAACGACGAAGTATTGGTACCCACACTTACGTTTGTGGGCACAATAAATCCTATCCATTATTGTGGCGCGGTTCCTCATTTTATCGACAGTGAAGAAAAATATTTAGGGATCGATCCTATTCTACTCGATGAATACCTTCATGATATTTTGAGTAAAAAAAGAGGTAACAGTATCAACCGCTTTACTGGACGCCCGGTTCGTGCATTATGTGTGATGCATGCATTAGGACATCCTGTTGATCTTGATCCACTTGTTCAGCTTTGCCAAAAGTATCATCTCACACTGATTGAAGATGCTGCAGAAGCTATCGGATCTTATTATAAAAGTATGCATGCGGGCTGTAAGGGGCTGGTGGGTATTTTAAGTTTTAATGGAAATAAAATGCTAACGACGGGAGGGGGAGGCGCTATTCTGACTTCAGATTACAATCTTGCCAAATACGCAAAGCACATAACCACTACCGCAAAATTACCTCACGCGTTTCAATTTATGCATGATCAAGTGGGATATAATTATCGCATGCCCAATATCAATGCCGCATTAGGTTGCGCGCAGCTTGAAAAAATAAATGAATTTTTAGCAGCAAAGCGAAGGCTTGCCCATGTTTATGAATCAGCTTTTGAAAATGTTCAGGGCGTCAGATTCATCAAAGAGCCTCACTATGCCAAAAGTAACTATTGGTTAAATGCGTTTGTGTTAGACCAACCATTCGAGCATTTAAAAGAACCCATACTGGAAGAGCTGATTAGAAACAAAATCATGGCGCGGCCTTTATGGAATTTGCAACATACGTTACCCATGTATCAAGATTGCCCGCGCATGCCGTTAACGGTTGCAGAAAGCTTATATCAGCGCCTTATTAAAATACCGAGTAGTGCCTTATTGGGAATGCAAAATACATGCGCTGTCTTGTAATTGGTTATGGCTCAATTGGCAAAAAGCACGCAGAGATATTGCTCCAGCTAAAATTCTATGTTTCATTGGTAACTTCTCAGAAAGTAGATATATTTAAATGTTATTCTTCTGTAGAAGCCGCGTTTAATGATGACACATTTGATTATATTGTGATTGCGAACGCGACATTTTCACATCATGAAACATTATTAAAGTTAATTCAATGTCACTACTCCGGCATTGTATTAGTTGAAAAACCATTATTTTCTAAAATAGAAAAATTACCCGAGCATTCTATTAAAAAAATAATAGTAGCGTATAATTTACGTTTTCATGAATTGTTACGTCACACAAAAAACATACTCAATCAGGAAAAAATTATTAGTTTTTCCGCTTACGTAGGACAATACTTGCCAACGTGGCGAAAAGAAATCGATTATCGCCAGTGTTATTCCGCCAGCAAAGAATTAGGCGGAGGCGTTTTAAGAGATTTGAGCCATGAGTTAGATTATAGCACCTGGTTATGCGGGCGCTGCCTAGATGTCACTGCGATGGGAGGGCAATTAAGTCTCCTTGAAATCACAAGTGATGATGTTTATTCTATTTTAATGAAATGCGAATCTGCGCCCATCGTTAATTTGCAGTTAAATTATTTAGATCGTATTTCACGCCGTGAGATCCTTGTTCACACAGAACAATCTACCTTATGGATTGATTTCATCAAAGGCACATTAAGTATAAATGGAAAAATTGAAAAAAGTTGTGTTGATGGTGTCAGACAATCTTACGTTAATCAGCATGAAGCCATTTTAAAAGGCGAATTTGAGCATTTTTGTGATTATGACCATGGGTTAGACGTGGTTCGATTGATAGATGTCATAGAGTCAACCAGCAAGTCCAAATCATGGATGACTGTATGAAAATCTTATGCACCATTTGTGCGCGGGGTGGATCTCTTGGGGTAAAAAATAAAAACATTCGCATTTTACGCGGAAAACCGTTAATTGCGCATAGTATTCTTCAGGCAAAAAAATCAAACCTGTTTGATTTAATTGTAGTGAGCAGCGATTCGAAAAAAATTCACCAAACCGCAATAGCATGGGGGGCGGACTATGTCATTGACCGCCCAAAAAAACTTGCAACAGCAATTGCGCCCAAATTACCTGTTATACAGCATGCAATGATTCAGGCGGAAAAACATTGCGGATCACTATTTGATATCATCATTGATTTAGATGCCACATCACCCCTGCGTACGATTGAAGATATTGTCGAATCATTTAACCTATTCACAGAACAGCCAAATGCAAATAATCTGGTGACAGCAACGCCTGCAAGACGCTCACCGTATTTTAATATGCTGGAAATGAACGCAGAAGGTTTCGCAAAATTAGTTAAAAAAGAAACTCGAGCGATACATCGTCGGCAGGATGCACCGAGTTGTTATGATATGAATGCATCTATCTACATTTGGAAACGAGAAACATTATTAAATGGAGAGCATACCATTAATGATCGAACGCTATTATACATCATGCCGGAGGAGCGCTCCATTGATATTGATTCTCACCTCGATTGGAAATTTGTGAGTCTTCTTGCAAGAGGAAGAAAGGATTTGGCATGACGCAGCATAAACAATTATTTGATTTAGATAACAAGGTTGCAGTGGTCACGGGCGGTGCTGGCATTTTGGGGTCTGCATTTTGTCATGCATTATGTGATTTGGGGGCAACTGTCGCTTGTATTGATTCTCATGAAAAATCATTGAAACAAGTGGTGAATGGGTTAAGCGGACAATATGGAAAAGAAAAAATAGTTGGATTCGTCTGTGATATTTCTATCCCGGATGAGGTAAATAAAGTCGTTGATGATGTTACAACACACTTTACGAAAATTGATATCTTATTAAATAACGCAGCGACTAAAACGAATGCGCTCGATCAGTTTTTTGCACCATTCACAGAATATTTGCTTGCTGTCTGGCGTGATGTCATGTCAGTCAATTTGGATGGCATGTTCCTGATGGCGCAAGCCGTTGGCAAAAAAATGATTGAAAAAAAACAGGGCGTCATTGTGCACACCGCATCCATCTATAGTTTAATGGCACCCGATCAACGTATTTATCAAGGTTCACATTACCTTGGACAGGAAATTAATACGCCAGCTGTTTATACCGCATCAAAAGCCGGAGTCATTGGGTTAACAAAGCATTTGGCAACGCTTTGGGCGGAACACGGAATTCGGGTCAATGCATTGTGTCCCGGTGGAATCAGTAGCGGACAAAATGAAACTTTCGATAAAAAATATTCCGCACGCGTTCCCATGGGCAGGATGGCAAATGTGATGGATATTGTCGGCCCAATGTTATTTTTGGTGAGTGATGCATCACGTTACATGACAGGGCAAGTGATTTATGCAGATGGGGGACTTTCTGCATGGTAAAGCGTAAAATTGCGGTGATTACGGGTTCTCGTGCTGAATATGGCCTGCTATCGAATTTGATGCGAGAAATCAGAAATGATTCTGATTTGGAATTACAGGTGATCGCAACTGGAATGCATTTGTCTCCTGAATTTGGCTCGACTTATCGTCTGATTGAGCAAGATGGGTTTACGATTCAGGCGAAAGTAGAAATGCTTATGTCAAGTGATTCTGCTGTAGGAACGGCAAAATCAATCGGGTTAGGCGTTATCAGTTTTGCAGATACTTTTTCTCAGCTTTCACCCGATTTAATTGTGCTTTTGGGCGATCGATTTGAATCTTTAGCTGCAGCGCAAGCAGCGCTGGTGCAAAAAATTCCGCTAGCTCATATTCATGGCGGGGAGTTATCAGAAGGTGCAATTGATGATGCGATTCGTCACTCGATTACTAAAATGGCACATCTTCATTTTGTTGCCGCAGAAACCTATCGAAAAAGAGTAGTTCAATTAGGAGAAAATCCAGACCGTGTCTTTAATTACGGAGCGCCAGGATTAGAGCGAATTGGTAAAATGTCGTTGCTGGATAAAGAAAGCCTTGAAAAAGAAAAAAATTTCCAATTTGGAAAATTGAATTTTCTAGTCACCTATCATCCTGAAACACTAGAGGAAAATCAGCATATTATTTGTGACATTCTAGAGGCAATTGATTCTTTTAAAAAAGCAAAAATTATTTTTACTAAATCGAATGCAGATGAAGCGGGGCGGTTAATTAATACAAAAATCGATGAATATGTTTCAAAGAACCCTCACCGTGCTGTTTCTTATGTAACCCTTGGCGATTTAAATTATTTGAGCCTTTTGCAACATATTGACGTCGTGATTGGCAATTCTTCAAGCGGTTTGATCGAGGTTCCTTATTTTCGTAAACCAACGGTGAATATTGGTAATCGGCAACGAGGCCGGTTACGGGCGTTATCTGTGATCGATTGCGATGGAAATGTTACTGATATGATTGCCGCGATCAATAAGGCATTATCAAGCGAGTTTCAAGCGCAATTAAAAAAGACGTCTTGCCCCTACTATCAGGATGCAACGGCTAAAAAAATTAAAAATCATCTTAAAGAAGTGAATATTAAGAAAATTTTAATAAAGAAATTTCATGATATTTGAACCTAAATTCGGCAGTTGTAACCTGCCGAATTTAGGTTGAAGAAGACAAAAATGAAAAATATTATTTCTGACAAAATTTTTATTATTGCTGAAGCAGGTGTCAATCATAATGGTTCACTTGACTTTGCAAAAAAAATGGTTGACGCTGCTAAAGCATCCGCTGCCGATGCTGTTAAATTCCAAACATTTCGCACAGAAGATTTCGTTTGCAAAAATGCGCCAAAAGCTGACTATCAAATAAGAGCGGCATCAGATGATGGGTCGCAATATCTCATGTTAAAATCATTAGAGCTCAGTGAAAACGCACAAACCGATTTGTTAGATTATTGTAAAAAACAAAATATTCTTTTCTTGTCGTCGCCTTTTGATTTACGTAGCGCCGATTTTTTAATTCACGATCTTAACTTATCGTTATTAAAATTAGGTTCAGGTGAAATAACCAATTTACCTTTGCTGCTTAAAATAGCAAAAGCAAACGTATCTCTTATCCTGTCAACAGGAATGAGTACCTTGGGTGATATTGAAAACGCACTGGCTGCACTCTCATTTGGTTATCTGTTTTCAAATAATCAACGTATCCCATCGTTAGAAGACTGTTTTGCTGTATATCAATCCGATGATGGACAAAAGATATTGCGTGAAAAGGTCGCATTACTGCATTGTACAACGGCATATCCCACCTCATTGAAGAATGTCAATTTAAAAGCAATGAATACATTGAAGCAAGCATTCAATCTGGCGGTAGGATACTCAGATCATACTTTAGGATTAACTGTGCCTATTGCATCGGCAGCGCTCGGCGCACAAATTATTGAAAAACATTTTACATTAGATAAAACCATGGAAGGCCCAGATCATCAGGCTTCACTTACCCCTGAAGAATTAACTCAAATGGTCCTTGCTGTTCGAGATGTAGAAAAATCATTAGGCCACGGACAAAAAATTCCAACAGAACAGGAATTAAAAAATCGTCAGGCAGCGAGAAAGAGCATTGTGGCACTACACAAGATACATTGCGGTGATCTTTTTTCTGAAGAAAATATTGGCTGCAAAAGACCGGGTACGGGAATCTCGCCTATGCAATTGGGTCAATTCAATGGAAGACATGCCGAACAAGATTATAAACCAGATGAGTTAATAGGAATTTAGTGAGTCATTTAATATTTGTGCTAGGAGCGGGCGGGCATGCCAAAGTCATTTTGGATGCAATATTTTCGACTTCGTCTATGAATATATCAGGTATAGTTGATTGCAATCCAATGCTTGTTGGGGGTTCTATATTCGGTGTTCCAATCATTGGATCAAATGAAATCATTTTTGAAAAATATTTGCCAAAAGATGTATTATTAATAAATGGTATTGGTTCTATATCACCTAAATCTCATCGGCAAGAACTATTCAATAAATTTAAAAAATCGGGTTTTAATTTTGCAAATATTGTGCATGTGACAGGTTACGTCGGCAAAGAAGTTTTGCTAGGGGAAGGTGCGCAAATTCTTGCGGGCGGTATTGTACAACCTGGTTGTCACATTGGGAATAATGTGATTGTCAATACCAACGCATCGATTGATCATGATTGTTTTATTGGCGATCATGTTCATTTGGCTCCTCGTGTAGTGTGCTGCGGAAATGTGACAATAGGAAGAGGTTCGCATATTGGTGCTGGGGCGGTTGTTCTTCAAGGTGTTACGATTGGCGAAAACTGTTTAATTGCATCAGGTGCTGTCGTGACACGCGATGTGCCTTCCCATTGTAAAGTTGCGGGTGTTCCAGCAAAAAATATGGAGTAAACACATGGAAGAACCAAAAAATAGTTGGCGAAATGCGGTGACTCATGTAAATGCAACTATTTTATCGGCAATCAACCAATTGAATACCGGCGCGTGGCGTATTTTGTTGGTGACTGATGAACACATGCATTTGTTAGGGGTGATTACGGATGGTGACATTCGTCGACATTTATTAAAACAGGGAAGTCTTGATGTCACAGTAGATAATATTATGTGTAAGAATCCTGTCACCGCTTCATTTGCAGAAAGTCAGGATAATTTTCTTTTTAAAATGCATTCACGTGGTATTTTGCATTTACCTATGGTAGATAAAAATAATTGTGTTGTTGGATTGGAGACCTTTGATAGCATTTTTTCTAATAGAACACGCGATAACTGGGTTATCTTTATGGCAGGAGGCATGGGAAAACGATTGCATCCTTTAACAATGGACTGCCCTAAACCGCTTTTAAAAATTGCTGATAAACCCATTTCAGAAATTTTACTTGAAAATTTTATCAAATACGGATTTAAAAATTTTTATTTCTCTGTCAATTATAAATCTGAGATGATCCGTGATTATTACGGGTCAGGCGCGCGCTGGGGCGTGAATATCGAATATATTCAGGAAAATGCAGCATTGGGTACAGCTGGCAGTTTAAGTTTATTGTCAACTGCGCCTGATAAGCCTTTTTTTGTCATCAATGCGGATATTTTAACAAATATTAACTTGGGCTGTTTGCTGGAATATCATCAAGAAAAACAAAATTCGCTAGCGACTTTATGCGTTAGACAACATCAAAATACAATACCGTTTGGTATTGTAAACATTCATGAAGAAACACATAACCTGATTGCTATTGAAGAGAAACCAACAAAAACTTTTTTTGTAAATGCAGGAATTTATGTATTAGAGCCTGATGTACTAAAATATTTGTCTTTTAATCACTATTGTGATATGCCTCAATTATTGAATCAGCTAGTAAATAATAAATTGTCTGTGACAACATTTCCGATCCGTGAGTATTGGTTGGACATTGGACACCATGATCATTTAGTAAAAGCTGCAACGGATTATTTAGAAATATTCTGATGAGCAATGACTGTACAAAAATTTTATTAGTTTATATTGAGCCTACTCCCTATATCGTTGCTTTAATTAATGCAATAATACCGCTTTTTGTAGGTCAAATAGATGTTGTATTTTTAGAAGAAAACCGCTCTCAAAATTGGAACATCCGTTATGACAAAAATTGGATATTATTTCCAGAAAAACGAATGGATCAATTTCGTTTTATTATGCAGTGTTTTTTTAAAAAGAAATATCACATGATTCACGTAGCAGGTTGGGGAGAGCGTCGTTGTCTGTTATTTATTATTTTGGCAAAATTATTTAGAATACCTGTAATCGTTGAATCAGACACACCTATGCATCATCAAGTCAATGGATGGAAGCGACTTCTAAAGAAACTATTCTATCCTTTATTGTTTAATTATATTAATTTATTTTTACCCGGCGGGACTAGGCAAGCAAAATATATTGAGCATTATGGTGTAAATTCTAATCGAATTATTCCAGTGCAAATGACAGTTGATGTTGAAGGCATAAGAAAAATATCGAAAAAATTAACCTCAATTGACAAACAACGCATCCATAAGTATTTAAATATTTCAGAAGAAAATATAATTTTTTTGTTTGTTGGCCGTTTGGTACATGAAAAAGGATTGGCTGATCTTGTTTTGGCATTTCGCAATATAACGCATAAAAAGATAACATTACTCATCGTAGGCAGTGGAGAAATGCAAGTGCAAATCCAGAATATCTCAAGACAAGATGATAGAATTTCTTATGCCGGAAGGTTGGAGGGAAATGCATTAATTGAAGCTTTCTTTATTGCTCATGTTGTAGTGCTCCCTTCACATTTTGAACCATGGGGCCTAGTTGTAAATGAAGCAATGGCATTGGGAAAAGCAGTTATTGTCTCAGATAGGGTGGGATGTATCGATGATTTGGTAGCGGACGGAGAAACAGGGTTTGTTGTAAAAGCCGGACATCCTGAGAACTTACAAGCTGTTATGGAGTTGATAATAAAAAATCCGGAGGCCGTTGCCATGATGGGAAAGAAAGCAGCTCAAAAAATTAGTACCTGGACGTTAGAAAATGAGGCTAAGAATATATGTCAAGCTTGGGCACAAATTATAAAAATCAAAGTATTTTCTCACGATTTAAATTCTTAATTTTACCTCTTGCATTATTAGGAATGGTTGGCAACACTATGACATTTTTAAATAAATGGTGTACTGGAAATACAAGATGGTTAATTATTGGCTTGTTAGCCACTAATTTTATTTTGAAAGCTAAACTTTTTCGTTATTTTGATGCAAAATTTGCGTTAATTCTTTTTTTATATCTCATGTGGTGCTTGTTATCGGCATTTTGGTCTGATGTTCCTTTTCTATCTTTTATGAAAAGTGGAATTTTAATTATTTTATCAGTCACATTAATTCGCTCTGGAATCGAATGGATAAGAATAAAGTCTTTGTATAATGCATTAGATTATCTTTGGATGTTAGCATTTGCTACTTTGATTGCAGGATTCGTAGGGAAATATGGTTATAGTCAGGAAATGGTAAATGACTTTAATGGAACTTCAATCGCTGAGTTCCAAGGGCTTGTGCGCGGAGCTAATATGTTTGGTGCTCTTACGGCGATGTCATTTCCGTTTTTTTTATGGAGAACGTATCTGGCTTTTGTGGATAAGAAAATCTATTTATTCTGGTTTTTCCTCACAGTCAGTTGTTTTCTATTTTTGATGTTATCCTTTTCTCGAAGTGCAATTCTCTTTTTTTTAGGTACTTTTTTGTTTTTTTTAATGAGCATAGACATAAATAAAAAATTTCAGCTTTTTTTGGTCGTTATAATTATAGCGCTGGGAACAGTAATTATTTTTCCAACTTATATAAATGCTTTAGCTGATGTTGTAGTAACCCACATTTATAAAGGCCAAACAAATTATACTAGGTCATTATTTTCAACCAGAATAACTACTTGGCAGCAATCTCTCGAGGGTGCAGAAGAAGGGGGCTGGATGGGGTTAGGCTACGGCGTTTCCTTTGGACAAACTAATTTTAAATTAACTGAAGATCTTAAGTCATACCTCTATGGAAGAGAAAAAGGAAATTCCCAGTTAGGCATTATGGAAGAAACAGGGAAAATAGGATTAATTTTTTATTTGTTTTTATTGTGTGGAATGGAAGCAAAACTTTTTAAGTTATTTATAAATGCTCAGAATTCTGATCAAAGAACACTAATTGGGATTCTCATGGGCACTTTTAATGGAATGATCATGCACTCTCTATTTGAGGCTTGGTGGAGTTCTCCTGGTTCTCCCGAAAGTATCTATTTTTGGACTTTGATTGGGATTATTCTAGGCACGGAAATAAGGATTAAAAATAATAAGGTAGAATTAAATGCGATTGAAATTAAAACGCTACGTCGGAACAATTTGGCCAGAGGCTCTTAACCAAAGAAAAGTCATTTTGCTATATCATTCTGTCGGGAATACTCCATGGGGGATGCCTGAGAAGCAGTTTCAGAATCAAATTGATTGGATTGCTGATCATTGTCGCGTTTTATCTTTGCCTGAATTGGTGAAAACTAAATCCAGTCAAGAGTTACAAGTTGCGCTCACTTTTGATGATGGTTATAAAACTCTTTATGATATTGTTGCACCTATTTTTGCCAGAAAAAAAATGAACGGCATGGTTTATTTAAATACAGGATGGATTAAAGAAGGTGAGAAGGATAGAAATTATTCTGATGCAAGCTTAGGTCATTATCCGGGGGAAATGTTTCTTACCTGGCAAGAGGTTAAACTACTGCGAGAAAAAGGGAGTTGGGATATAGGATCTCATGGAGTTAATCATTTTAATTTGCGCAGAATTCCTTTGGATTTAGTTAAAAATGAATTGCTGCAATCCAAACAAGACGTGGAAGAAAAGTTAAATATCACTTGTTCACATTTTTCTTATCCATTTGGCCAATACTCTAAAAATGTACGAGAAGTGGTAAAAGAAGTTGGCTATCAATATGCTGCTACTGTGCATCATGGTGGATTTAATTTAGAGAGCGATTATTTAGCAATGCCTAGAATAAATATTTCGCGAGAATATTCTCTTAAAGATTTTGGGAATATAATAAGAGGCAAATGGGATTTTGTAAGCTTAGTCCATAGGCTTCGAGGACAATAGAGAACAATTTAAAAACAATCAACTTTGTCATGTAGGTACCGGGTGAAGAAAAATAAAAAAATTTGCATAGTTTCTTCTTGTGGCGGGCATTTAACAGAAATTAGAGCATTAAAATCTGCTTACGAGAGTTATGATCACATTTACGTTTTGAATGATCAAGCAATTTTAGCAGCAGATATGCAAGGTAAAACTTATTTTATAACCCATGCAGAAAGAAATTGGAAAATTATTAAAAATTTTTTTGAAGCATTTAAGATTATTAAAAAAGAAAAGCCTAATTTATTTATGAGTACGGGCGCAGGTGCAATTGTGGTTTTTTCTATCTTAGGAAAATTCTTGGGTATTAAAACAATTTATGTAGAGTCATTGGCTGGTGTTGAAAAGCCAACTCTCACAGGGAGGATTATGTATTATCTAACAGATTATTTTTATTATCAATGGCCACATCTTAAAGCCTTTTTTCCAAAAGGAGAATGTATTGGAACCTTGTTATAAAACATTTGTTTCTATCGGGAATGCAAAGCAACATTTTAAACGGTTACTTGATGCTGTGCATGTACATATTCACTTGCTCCCCCAACCTATTCTAATTCAACGTGGGCATACTCCTTTCGAGTCTAGCATTTGCGCAGTGGTTGATTTTATTAATATGGATAAGTTTGTTGATTATGTTGCTAAAGCAGAAATCTTAATTTTACATGCTGGAGCGGGTAGCATATTACACGCAATGAAAAATAAAAAACGACCTATTGTTATGCCCCGATGTAAAAAATATTTTGAACATGTTAATGATCATCAGGTTGCATTTGCTAGAGCGCTCTATTCTGAAGGAAAAATAATTTTGATCGAAAATGAAAGCGAACTGGAATTCGCCATTAAAAAAACTAGCAACTCTGATCCCATTTCTTACTTTGAAGATGCTCGCTCACAAGGAGTGGATATAATTAAAAATAAAATTGCACAATTAATGAATTAGAAACAATGAACGGTAAAACCTATTTAAATTTAACACCACCTATCATCCTAAATTCGGCAGTTGTAACCTGCTGCGAAGGTCTACTGCACTGAATCTAAG
>CAZAEO010000021.1:0-22383 GCA_964484285.1 uncultured Coxiellaceae bacterium
AAATTTGCCGCAAGATGGATGGTTAAAAATCGCATCTTGAGGTGTAATGGGTATAGACCAAATATTTATATCAAGTTAGCGCGCATCAAGGTTTTCTGATGCTGAGATATGGAATATTACGGTTAAAAATAATTATGTCCGCAATGGAACCACTGTGTCACCTAATGGGAATTAACTTCAGAAAACTCTCAAAAGAAGAATATCTTCTATTAGAAGCTGATATTTTTATACGCATATGCGAGGGGCTTAGGGAGTTTTTCGGAGAACAACATAAGGGCTATTTTCATTTAATGAAATTTAATTTAGAAAAGGAGAACACTATGCTTGAAAACAATCTTGTACGCTTAATTACCAACGATGTTTTATCCACAAAAGAATATAATTTGAATGGTATTGCGCATTATTCACTCACCTTACGCAGAATAAGCTTAAGTATTGTCATTGCGAACCCTGCGTTTTTTTGCAGGGTGTGGCAATCCAGTCAGCATTTTTCTGGATCGCCACGTCTTGCAAAAAACGCAAGACTCGCGATGACAAAGCCGAGTTTCCATGTTTTTCTACGAAAAACTGCGTAACATGAGTTATTAAGGAGGGGTATTGGTATTCCCCGAATTACTTGAATAAGATTCTATTGATAAATCGCTGGCTATATCATCATAATCATTTTCATCAGCTTGTTTTCTTAATAATGAATGCGCTTGTAATGCAGATCTTGATTGTGAACTAGGGCTGCACGAAGGATTTGCGGGTGTATGAAAGCTTGCTGCTGGAGAGGAAAGTGCTGGGGAGGGAGGTTGGTCGTTTTCTGCTATGATAATATTTAATCTCGAATTAGTTTGCGAAGAATTAGATAAGGCAGGCGAAAACGTTTTTTCTTCTTCTTTGTCTTTAATAGACTCTTCTATCACTATTGGTTCGGATTGTCGTTGCGCATCACTCACAAGGTCTTGTTGTAATTGATTATCTCTCTTGGCAGCATAACCGATATAAGTTGCACTGATTGCTGTTGTTCCCCCGCCGCTTGCTGTTAAAATAATTGCGGCGACTGTTTTTATCGCTATGGATACAAAAGAAGCACCAATCAGTGATCCTACACCTGTGGCGGCTAGCGCAATGCCTGCTACAAAAAGTGTTGCAGCTATGGCATATTTCCACCAGAGTGTTTTCTGGTTTTGAATTGTTATAATGCTATTTGCTAGTTGTTGCTGTCTGCCTTGAAGGCTGTTGAGTGTTGTGACAAGTTGGGCACGTTGCGTTGCTACCTGCATAATTTTTTTGTCATTGAGCTCGCGCAATCTAGATATTGAATCATTTTGTTGTTCTAGTTTAACATTAAGTTCTCGATTTTCTTCTTGTAATTGGCTTATTTCTTGGTTTTTTTCTCCTATCGCTAACCCTGCTGCTCCCATCTCGTAACAGTTAGTTACTTGTTTTAACGCAAGGAGAAAATATAGTTTTATTGCTGTTAAGCTATTTTTTTTATTTTGGTTTATAGCAAGGCCAATTATTTTGTCGAATTGGTCTGTAATTTGTTTGGTGAGTTGAATAATTTTTTGATCTTTGGCTTCTTCTATTTTAAGCTCTTCTCCTTTTTTTTGGACATCGACCGGTAGGGTTGAAAAACGACATAGTTCGTAGATATTAGCCAGTAAATCATATATAGGATGTATTTCGTAATCTTTTTCTCCTTTATGTCTACTTTTGATCGTCAATGTTGTATATTTGTTTTTTACATACGCATTAACAAATTCTGTCACTAAACCTCGTTCAAAGTAGCTATCAACATAGGATTCATGAGTAGAGGCAGAAAGATCTTTTCCAAGCAGCCTGAATAAGTTTTGCTTGTCATAGTCAGTCAAACGGATCCATTTTTTATCTGCTTTTGCTAATAGCCCTCCAGCATTGGCAAATGTGAGAGGGGTCGAGGTGGTGCTAGTAGGAAGATGCGCATGTTTTGTTTCCATTCCCGCTGCTATATCGATCACTGAAGTTTTTGTAGCGGCAGGGCCATACATGGTTGGTTTGTTCCTCCCTTGTCCAGCAGGTTCTTTATCGAGATTAAATGTAATTTCAATCTGTAGATCAGAGGCTGTTTTTTTTAGAGTTTTTTCTTTATTGGGATCTTTTATTACCGTGACTAATGTCAAAAATTGGTTCAGCAACTCAGTAATCTGACGAAGCTGCATTAATGGCTTAGTAGAGAAGTTCTCGGAAGGATGAGCGTGGCTCTGCATAAAATATTCTCCTCGTAACTTGGTATAATTTTTGCATAATTATACCAGATAAATGTATTATTACAAATTGACACTCTTCTAGTATGAGAATACAATCCTGCCGCTATGCATAAAGATACTCTTCCACTTAAAGTTGATCCATTCCGTTTTGCGGAAAATGCTGTTAGTTTAAATGGTGCATTATTTATCAAGGAGATGCAGCGTTTTTGCTCCAGTTTGGCAAGTGATCAGGGAGAGGTGAAGGTCAGTATGACTTTCGATAGGGATGAACAAGGTATCCGGCATATTAAAGGGCGCATCACCACAGAAGTGATGCTGCAGTGTCAGCGTTGCTTGCGGCCTTTTAAGCATGAGATAATAAACGAATTTCTGTTGGGTATTGTGCATACAGAAGAAGAGGCAGATCGACTTCCGGACCGATATGATCCGCTTATTGTGTCTGATGGTGCGCTTGTTATAAGCGATATGATCGAAGAAGAATTGATTATCAGTTTGCCGCTTGTACCAATGCATAATACGAAAGATTGTAATGCCGAAGTATTTCATGAATCGAGTGCGCATGAGGTATCGGTAGGGCGAGAAAGTCCTTTTAAGGTAATTGAATCATTGCGTTCAAAACGCAAGAAAATATGAACATTTAAGTGAGGAGTTTAACTCATGGCAGTGCAAAAAAGTCGAAAAAGCCGTTCAAAACGCGGCATGCGTCGTGCACATTCCGCATTAGGTGCGTCTGCGCTTTCTATTGATGCAGCAACAGGTGAAACACATCGTCGTCATCATGTGAGTCCTGATGGTTACTATAAGGGCCGCCAGGTTATTAATAAGAACCCTGTTATTGAAGAAGAAAGCGACGAAGGGTAAACGCCTTTGAAAAATATAACCATTGCAGTGGATGCTATGGGGGGAGATCATGGTCCCTCAGTAATAGTACCTGCATGTTTGCAAATATTAAATCAATATCCTACCTTATCCCTTGTTCTAGTGGGCGATAGTCAGGTGTTGCAAGATGAATTGCAGCGTCTTTCGCGAACCCAATCAGAAAGGTTGATTATTCAACATGCTGCAGAGTGTGTTGAAATGCATGAATCGCCCGCACATGCGTTACGTACGAAAAAAAACTCTTCTATGCGTGTTGCTATTAACTTAGTAAAAGAAGGTAAGGTTGAAGCATGTGTGAGCGCCGGTAATACAGGTGCTTTAATGGCAACGGCACGTTTCGTATTAAAGACTTTACCAGGTATTGATCGTCCAGCTATTGTTTCTACCTTTCCAACGATGTCGGGCCAGCGAAAGATGCGTATGCTAGATTTAGGTGCTAACGTAGATTCAAATCCAGAGCATTTATTCCAGTTCGCGGTAATGGGTTCTGTGCTTACGTCAGCAGTTGATAACATAGAAAACCCTAAAGTGTGCTTGCTCAATATTGGTCATGAAGACATTAAGGGTAATGAATTAGTTAAAGAAGCTGCACAATTATTAGCGGCCGCTGCAATTAATTATGTTGGTTACATTGAAGGTGACCAAATTTATCGTGGTAATGTGGATGTCATTGTATGTGATGGTTTTGTTGGTAATGTGGCGCTGAAAGTCAGTGAGGGCGTTGCTATTTTTATTCGCTATTTATTGAAAGAAGGGTTTGGTCGTAATGGGTTGACAAAATGTGCTGCTTTAATATCGATGCCGATATTGAAATCGTTAGCCAAACGTATTGATCCAGACCGTTATAATGGTGCTTGTTTTATTGGCTTACGTGGAATAGTGATTAAAAGCCATGGCGGGGCAACTATTCCGGCCTTTGCTCATGCTATCGAAGAAGCAATAGTACAAGTTGAAAAAAATATTCCACAGCGAATTAGCGCCAAGGTGGAACAATTATTAAAAAATTCTTCTCGTAACGTCTAGAGGTTTTTGCTATGACATATACAAAGATTACGGGTACAGGCAGCTATTTGCCAGAAAAAATTCTTACCAATTTTGATTTGGAAAAAATTGTTGATACGACAAATCAATGGATTGTGGAGCGAACCGGTATTCAGAGCCGACATATTGCAGCAGAACACGAAACGGCATTGACTATGGCAGAAAAGGCTGCGCATCAAGCGATCTCAGCTGCAAATATTACACCCGCTGATATAGGTATGATTATTATTGCAACCACTACCCCGGAAAAAATGTTTCCTAGTACGGCTTGCTTATTGCAGCAACGGCTCGGAATTGCAGGTTGTGCTGCTTTTGATTTGAATTCAACTGCCTGTGCTGGATTTGTGTATGGGTTGGGGATTGTAGATCAATTTATCCGTAATGGAGTGATTAAACATGCTTTGGTCATTGGCAGCGAAGTTATGTCAAGGATAATTGATTGGAGTGATCGAGCAACCTGTGTATTATTTGGTGATGGTGCAGGGGCAGTTGTATTGAGTGCAGCAGATAAACCGGGTATTTTGTCCACGCATTTGCATGCAGATGGTACATATAAAGATGTATTGTCTTTAGGTGTCAGTTTCGGCAAGCCGCTCGATGTAGAGCAAGCATTGTTTGTGCAGATGGCAGGAAATCAATTATTTAAATTAGCTGTGACTATTCTAGGTAATTTGTTTGATGAAACCTTAGCAGCAAATTCACTTGATAAATCAGCTGTTGATTGGTTAGTACCACATCAGGCTAATATTCGTATTATTCAATCGATGGCAAAAAAACTCGACTTACCGTTGGAGCGAGTTGCTATAACATTACATGAGCAGGGTAATACATCAAGTGCTTCAATCCCGCTGGCTTTAGACAAGGCGGTGCGTGATGGGCGAATTAAACGTGGTAATATGCTATTACTCGAAGGATTTGGCGGCGGGCTTGCTTGGGGATCTGCGTTAGTTAAATTTTAATTTTAAGAGATTAATCCATGGTTCATACCATGACACAACAAGGTCGTGTTGCATTTATTACCGGAGCGAGTCGCGGTATTGGTCTTGCTATTGCTCTTAGTTTGGGTCGTGAAGGTGCAATTGTTGTTGGCACCGCAACTACGCAACAAGGAGCAGATAATATTACTCGGCAATTACAGAGTGCTGGTATTCAAGGCACTGGATTGTTATTAAACGTTCTTTCACAAGAAGCGATTGATTCTGTTTTTACTGTTATAAAAGAGCGTTATGGAGTACCGACTATTTTAGTGAGTAATGCAGCTGTTGCGCATGATAATTTATTGTTGCGCATGAAGGATGATGAATGGAATAACGTAATTGAAACTAATTTAAGTTCGATCTATCGTCTTGGTAAAGCATGTTTACGTGATATGCTGAAAGCGCGGTGGGGGCGTATCATTAATATTAGTTCAGTCGTAGGCGCTACCGGAAATATTGGGCAAACGAATTATGCAGCTGCAAAAGCTGGATTAATTGGGTTTACGAAAGCATTAGCACAAGAAGTAGGGTCACGTAATATTACTGTGAATGCGATAGCGCCGGGGTTGGTTGATACAGATATGATCCGTAATTTATCACAAGAACATCGAGATGCATTGTTGCAAAAAATTCCCCTGCAACGAATAGGGCAACCGGCAGATATTGCAGAAGCAGTTGTGTTTTTAGCATCAGATGCAGCAGGTTACATAACGGGGCAAACCTTGCATGTCAATGGTGGAATGTATATGGGGTAGGGCTGTTTCGTCAATGACTCAATTTTTACAAATTTGAGGAGTATCGAGAATAGTTGACGAGAATTTGCAAAAATTGAGTCATTGACGACAGGTCCTAGTCAATGTCTGGTAAGATTTGGCTTGAAAATTATGGTTTTTTAACTAAACTAACGTGAGTATTGTATAAGCAAAACTAAATAGAACTTTTGCTTATATAGATAATTTTTTTAAATTGAAGAGGAAAAAGTCCTATGGGTACTGTTGAAGCGCGTGTAAAAAAAATCGTTGTTGAACAGTTAGGTGTGAAAGAGGAAGAAGTTACCAACGACTCTTCTTTTGTGGATGATTTGGGCGCAGACTCTTTAGATACTGTTGAATTAGTTATGGCATTGGAAGAAGAATTTGAAACAGAAATTCCAGATGAAGACGCAGAAAAAATTACTACAATTCAACAAGCAATTGACTACATTAATTCTCATCTTGAAGAACGCAGCAAAACTTAATTAACGTAAGTATTGTGCATGCATAAAGTAATTATTGTGCTTTGTCTGAGGAATTTGTTTTGAGTAAACTGAGCAAACAGCGTGTTGTGATAACAGGCTTGGGTATGGTTACTCCCCTTGGTCTAAATGTAAATGATACTTGGAAAGCTATTTTAGCAGGTAAAAGCAGTGTTAGCTTAATTGATCATTTTGATACGTCAGATATGAGTTGTCGTATTTGCAGCCGCGTTAAAAATTTTGATCCTTTACCCTACATGTCAGAAAAAGAAACACGTAAGAGAGATTTGTTTGTTCAGTATGGCATTGCTGCGGGAGCTGAAGCAATTCAAGATGCTGGTTTAACAGTAACAGCAGAAAATGCGCATCGAGTCGGTTTGGCAATCGGTTCGGGTATGGGGGGCTTGCCGATGATTGAAAAATGCCATTCTGTTTTATTAGAATCGGGCCCGCGACGAATTTCACCCTTTTTTATTCCCAGCGCACTGATTAATATGGTTGCAGGAAATCTTGCTATTATATATGGAATGCGTGGCCCGAATATAGCGGTTGTGTCAGCTTGTACGACGGGTACACATAATATTGGATTGGCTGCACGTGCTATTGTTTACGGTGATGCAGATGTCATGGTTGCGGGCGGTTCCGAAATGGCGACAACTAAATTAGCTATCGGTGGTTTTGCAGCAATGCGTGCTTTATCAACACGTAACGACGCACCGGAAAAAGCAAGCCGACCATGGGATAAGGATCGTGATGGATTTGTTTTGGGAGATGGTGCTGGTATTGTTGTATTGGAAAGTTACGAACATGCAAAAAAACGCGGTGCAAAAATTTATGCTGAGCTCGCTGGTTTTGGCATGAGTGACGATGCATCGCATATTACCACTCCGCATCCAGAAGGTTTGGGTGCTGCATTATCTATGAATAACGCATTAGCTGATGCGCGCATCAATCCAAATGAAGTGGATTATATTAATGCGCATGGTACGTCTACCCCTACAGGAGATGAGCTTGAGGTGCTTGCAATCAAAAGCAGTTTTGGTGAGCATGCATACAAATTGGCTGTTAGTTCAACTAAATCTATGATTGGCCATTTATTAGGGGCTGCAGGATCAGTAGAAGCCATTTTTAGTATCTTGGCGATACGGGATCAAGTTGCTCCTCCAACTATTAATTTAGATAATCCTGATGATGGTTGTGATCTAAATTTTGTGCCACATCAAGCACAAACGATGCCCATTCATATAACGCTTTCAAATTCATTTGGTTTTGGCGGAACGAATGGAACATTATTGTTTCGTGAATTCATAGAATAATGATTACCTTTACACATGCACATCGCGTTTTAATTGCAATTGTTACTATTATATTGATGGTATGTGCATGGTTTTTAATTACCTGGGTGAGTTTTTTACGTTCGCCTATCATATTTAATGAACAGGGAATGGAATATGTTGTTCCTGAAGGCGCGTCTATTAGATTAGTTGTACATGATTTATATTTATTAAATGTTATTAAACGTCCTGTTTTCTTTAACTTGTTGGTTTATTTAAGAGGGGATAAGCACGAATTAAAAGCCGGTGAATATCTTTTCCCGAAAGGTACTACACCTGTTAGCTTGTTAACCCAAATTACGACAGGTAGTGGTATGGTGTATCATACTTTTACCATAGTTGCGGGTTGGAGTTTTCATACGTTGCGCGGTGCATTAGAGAAAGATCCTAATTTACGTCATGCTTCTGCTTCCATGAGTAATGCAGCCATTATGGACTATTTAGGTCATCCTGAATTAAAACCCGAAGGATGGTTTTTTCCAGATACGTATTATTTTGTTAAGGGATCCTCTGATTTGGTATTGTTAAAGCGCGCATTTCAAATGATGCAACGCAAGTTAAACGATGCTTGGAAAAAGCGTGATTCCGATTTGCCTTATCAAACTCAGCAAGAAGTATTGACGGTCGCATCACTTATTGAAAAAGAAACGGGGGTTGATCGAGAGCGATCAATGATTGCTGGGGTCATCGTTAATCGTCTTAGAAAAGATATGTTATTGCAAATTGATTCAAGCGTTATTTATGGTGTAGAGCCGCATTTTACGGGTGTGATTCGTAGAAAAGATTTGCTCTCTAAAAACCCTTACAATACGTATGTCAATAAAGGATTGCCGCCAACGCCCATCGCAATGCCTGGCATGGAATCGATCGAAGCGGCGCTGCATCCCAAACGACATAACTATTATTATTTTGTAGCTAAAAATTATGATCCTGATGGCGGACATCAATTTTCTACTACGCTTGCAGAACATTATAAAGCGGTTGCAAATGCTAAGAGAAAACACTCCAGGAATGAATTTTTTAATGATAATTTAATTCGTGCTTATTTTTTAAAGTTGGTATTACCGAAGATTTATAATTAACTCGAAATGGGGTCTGTTCATTGAAAATAACCGGCACGTTTATCACAATTGAAGGTATTGAGGGTGTTGGTAAAACAACTGCAGTACAATTTATCCAACATTATCTTCTGCAGCATCAACGGGAACATGTCATCACTCGCGAACCAGGTGGCACGGCGATCGCGGAACAGATACGCCAAATTTTATTAACGCCCAATCCAGAAGACACCATTGTTCCTGCAACAGAATTATTATTAATGTTTGCTTGCCGCGCACAGCATGTTGAAAAAGTTGTTTTACCCGCACTGCAGGCAGGGAAATGGGTGGTGAGTGATCGTTTTGTTGATGCGACTTATGCATATCAGGGGGGCGGGAGGAAAATGAATATGACGCAAATCAATATGTTGGAAAAATGGATTGTAGGAAATCTTCAACCAGATTTAACTATATTGCTTGATGCGCCACCTGCCATTGGTTTGGCGCGTGCTAAACATCGTTCGCCACAGGATCGGATTGAGCAAGAAAAAATAGATTTTTTTGAACGTGTACGTCAGGTCTATTTGTCTCGTGCTAAACAATTTCCGGAGCGTTTTAGTGTCATTGATGCAACTCAACCTTTGGCAAAAGTACAGGATGAATTAACAAAAAATTTGGAGACTATTGCAAAGCGTGCAGTGCGCTGAGCAATCTAATAGAAATGCAAACTATTTTGCCGTGGCAACATACTATTTGGGAATCACTCTGGCAACGCAAACAACAAAACAGCTTGCCACATGCATTATTATTTTCAGGTGTAGCTGGGGTAGGGAAAAAGCAATTTGCTCATGTTTTCGCGCAAACTCTTTTATGTCATTCTTCATCTCAGTCTGGCGTTTTATGCGGAGCTTGTCGCGCATGTCATTTGTTAGAGTCAGGAGCGCACCCTGATTTAATGTGGGTAGAGCCAGAGGAAGCGGGACAAATGATTAAGGTTGAGCAGATTCGTCATGTTGTGCATTTTGTTAATGAAACTGCGTTGCTCAGTGGGTATCGTATTATTCTTATTCCTGCTTCTCTCATGAATGTCGCGGCAGCAAATGCATTATTGAAAACGCTTGAGGAACCTACGTCACATACTTTACTTATTTTAATCTGTGAGCAAACTTCACGATTACCTGCAACCATTACGAGTCGTTGTCAGCGAGTGGTTTTTTCAAAACCTTCAAAGAAAATAGCTTTACAGTGGTTGGAAGTAAATTGCCAGAATAAAATAGCCCATACTCCACAGGATCTCGATTTATTGCTTGCGTTGGCAGAAGGTGCGCCATTAAGTGCAAAAGAATTTTTGCTCAACGGCATGCTTGCTTTGCGTCAAGAATTTTATCAAAATTTATTACAATTAAGTCGGCGTCAAGCAGATCCATTGCAGCTTGCTGCTCGTTGGCAAGAACATGAAACATTATTTATTTTAAATTTATTATTTATTTGGTTGAGAGATTTATTGCGTGCTAAGTTAACTCATGGGCGAGCGAATTTAATTAATGTAGATCATCAAGTTGTTATACAGGAAATCATGCAGAAATTTTCGTGTGATAATTTGTTGCAATATATCGCTCATATTCAGCAAATGTATTCGGGCGCGCTGCGGTTTTTAAATACGAATAAAATATTGTTGTTAGAAGAGTTATTTATTCGATGGGCAAAACTATGTTTCTAGTTGATTCGCATTGCCATTTAGATCAGCTTGATTTGACTGATTATCAAAACGATTTAGCTAAAGCTCTTTTATTTGCGAAAGAGCAGGGTGTTCAACATTTTTTGTGTGTTTGTATTACGTTAAAAGATTTGCCAAAAATGCTGCAAATGATACAACCTTATGCCAACGTGCATGCATCGGTTGGATTACATCCTAATGAGCAGGATATTGAATCAGAACCCAGTGCGGATGATTTAATTGCATTGATGCAAGATAAAAAAATCATTGCTGTGGGTGAAACAGGTTTAGATTATTATCGTAGCAGCGGAGACGTTGAATGGCAGCGTATGCGGTTTCGTCAACATATTCAGGCAGCGAAAGAAACTGGAAGGCCGCTCATTGTGCATTCGCGTCAGGCAAAAGAAGATACCTTGCGTATTTTACGTGAAGAAAATGCGAAAGAAGTAGGCGGTATATTGCATTGTTTTACCGAAGATATGTCGATGGCGCTGCAAGCAATGGAATTAAATTTTTATATTTCTTTTTCGGGTATTGTGACATTTCAGAATGCAAAAGAAATTCAATATGTAGCAAAACATATGCCATTAGACCGCATGTTAATTGAAACGGATTCGCCTTATTTGGCGCCTGTGCCCTATCGTGGCAAATCCAATCAACCCGCGTATGTTCGCTATGTTGCTGAGTATATTGCTCAATTACGCGAGGTAGATGTGAGAATGATTGCAGAATATACGACCAGAAACTTTTTTAAGTTATTTCGTCTAGGTTCTGTCGTCAATGATGATAAACGAGTAGAATAGCCACGTTATACCCCTAAATTCAGGTATTTACATGTTTCGACCCGTAGCTCTTTTTATTGGATTACGTTATACGCGCGCTAAAAAGCGTAATCATTTTATTTCTTTTATTTCCCTCATGTCGATGTTGGGTATAGCGCTTGGTGTGTTGGTATTAATTACTGTTCTTTCTGTTATGAATGGTTTTGATCGCGAAATTAAAAGTCGGGTCTTTAGCATGGTGCCGCCGGTCACTGTCAGTAGTTTGGTAAACTATGTGACTGATTGGCAGCAAGTTGAAAGTATCATGAAAGAAAATCCTAATATAGTAGCGGTAGCACCTTTTGTGAGTGCGCAAGCTATGTTAACAAATGATGGGCTTGTGCAGCCTGCTTTACTTGATGGCATTTTGCCTGAAGCTGAAACGCATATTACTGAATTATCCGACAAAATGATTCAAGGAAAATTGACGCAATTAGTCGCTGGTCAATTTGGTATAATATTAGGAGAAGAATTAGCTGAGCGATTAGATGCTGTGCTTGGCGATAAAATTACTGTTGTTACTCCGCAAATGTCTTTGACACCAGCAGGTGTTATTCCTCGGTTTAAACGATTTACTGTTGTTGGTATTTTTCGTGCTGGCAGTGGATTTGGTTTTGATGGAAATTTGGCATTTATTCATTTAGTCGATGGCCAAAAATTAATGCAATTGGGCGCGACAGTGACAGGTGTGCATGCCACTATCAAAAATGTGTATGCAGCACAACACGTGTCTGATCAATTGACAAATCAACTAGGCCCTAGTGCGCGAGTATCTAATTGGACAAATCAATTTGGTGCATTTTTTCATGCAGTCAGTCTAGAGAAAACGATGATGTTTTACATTTTAATTTTAATTATTGCAGTGGCAGTTTTTAATTTGGTGTCCACTTTAATGATGGTGGTCAATGAAAAAGAAGCCGACATCGCTATTTTACGTACTATTGGGGCAACGCCGCAAATGATTATGGGAATTTTTATGGTGCAAGGAGCTATTGTTGGAGTCATTGGTACGTTATTAGGTGTGGTAGGAGGTATTACTCTTGCATTGAATGTAACTGACTTGGTAGATTGGATTCAACGCGTATTCAACGTGCAATTTCTTTCATCCAGTGTATATTTTGTTAATTATCTTCCTTCCGAATTGCAAGCATCTGATATTATCCGTATTAGTTTGGCGGCGTTGTTTCTGAGTTTGCTGGCGACGCTTTATCCCGCATGGCGCGCATCTCGTACAGAACCTGTTGAGGCATTGCGCTATGAATAATTCTGTCATTACATGTACTAGTTTAGGCAAATATTACCGAGATGGTGCAGCGCAAATTAATGTATTGGAAGATATTAATTTGGATGTGAAACCAGCAGAATTAGTTGCAATTGTAGGTAGTTCTGGTTCAGGTAAAAGTACATTGTTACATTTATTAGGCGGTCTGGATCAGCCGACATCAGGTAGTGTGATGGTGGCGGGCACAAAGTTGACGGAATTATCAGAAAAAGAAAAGTGTTATTTGCGTAATCAATACTTAGGTTTTGTTTATCAGTTTCATCATTTATTGCCAGAATTTACTGCACTTGAAAATGTCAGTATGCCTTTGCTTATTCGAGGTGTTGTGCCAGAAGAAATTATGAGTAAAGCAGAACGTTTGCTTGAATCGGTCGGCTTAAAAAATCGTATGCAACATAAAATGAGTGAATTGTCTGGTGGTGAGCGTCAACGTGTTGCTATAGCACGTGCTTTAGTGACGGAACCCTTATGTGTATTAGCTGATGAACCTACCGGAAATTTAGATCCCCGTAATGCAGAAAAAGTGTTAAATTTATTTGTTGATTTACAAAAAGCCCACCAAACGAGCGTCATTATAGTGACTCACGATATGAATATCGCTTCTCATGCCGAGCGAGTATTGTTGCTGGAAGACGGAAAATTAGTCGCTGCTTGAGAGCTTGTTGTCATATTGTTTGACTGTCTGCAAAAATAGTAAAATCGGTGTAGGTTCTCGTCAAATATCACTTGATATTCTTATCAAATTCGCGATCTTTTTTTGTTATCTATTTTACTCACTCACCTTACGCAGAATAAGCTTAAGTAGTGTCATTGCGAACCCTGCGTTTTTTTGCAGGGTGTGGCAATCCAGTCAGCATTTCTCTGGATCGCCACGTCTTGCAAAAAACGCAAGACTCGCGATGACAAAGCCGAGTTTCCATGTTTTTCTACGAAAAACTGCGTAACATGAGTTACTCAGCATAGGACAAATGAATGCGCTCTTGGACGCTTGCTTTTTTGCTAGGTATTTTAATTTTGCAGCAATTTTTATTTTTACCTGATTTAAATTGGGTGTGGGTAGTTGTTGTTTTGGTCATTTTGGCCGCTGTTTTTTTGCAAAAAAAAATATCTTATTTTAGTTGGATAATAGCATGCGGGTTAGGATTTGCTTGGGCATTGTGGTATGCGCATACATTATTAGCATGGAGTTTACCGCAAGAACTCGAAGGGAAATCAGCGCAAGTCACAGGATATATTGCATCTATTCCTAATCAAATAGATCATCGCGTGACATTTTTATTCTCATTAGATAGTATGCAAGCGTATCCAACACATGCTCTCTTAAAATTATCATGGCAAAATAAAAATATACTCTTACATGCAGGTGAGCGATGGCAATTTATCGTTCGTTTAAAGCGCATTCATGGTTTAGTTAATCCTGGTGGTTTTGATTATGAGGCGTGGGCATTTCAAGAAGGAATTCGTGCCAGTGGTTATGTTGTAAATCATGCAGAAAATAGCCTGTTATCTCAGCATAGTTATCATTTTTTATTAAGTCAGTTACGCCAACATCTGAAAGAAAAGATCGAAAAAAATTTACCTGTCAGCGATACATCGCCTTGGATTATTGCGTTAGCCCTGGGTGAACGTCAAAATATTTCTGCAACTCATTGGGAAATACTACGCAATACAGGCACAAATCATCTGATGGCAATTGCTGGGTTGCATATCGGTTTTGTAGCAAGTTTCGTGTTTAGCATGATTAGCTGGCTGTGGCGACGTTCAATATATTTGACTTTGAAAATTCCAGCACAGCATGTCGGCGCAATTGCTGGATTAAGTGCAGCTGTTTTATATAGTGCATTAGCAGGATTTTCTTTGCCAACCCAGCGAGCCTGCATTATGTTATCAATCGTGTCGTTGATAGTGTTAATGCGTAGAAAAATAATTTCTTGGCAAGCTTGGTGTATTGCGTTACTGGCTGCTTTGCTTCTTAATCCGTTAAGTGTGTTAATAGAAAGTTTTTGGTTATCGTTTGGTTCTGTTGCATTGATTATTTATGGTATTGGTGGGCGAAGAGGGCCGCATGGATTAGGTTGGAAATTAAGCAGAATACAATGGGTTATTGCGTTAGGTCTCATTCCGTTGAGTGTCTGGTTATTTCAACAATGTTCGTTAATTTCATTTGTTGCTAATAGTATCGCAATTCCATGGATAGGATTTGTCGTTTTACCTTTAACATTGCTCGGTTGTATTTTTTTATGTATTTCAACAACATTAAGCGGGTACATTTTGCTGCTTGCTGATCAAGCATTACATTTATTATGGGGTATCTTGACTTATTTTTCACATTTATCATGGGCTTCATGGTATCAAGTGGTACCTGAAAAATGGATTTTATTTGTAGCATGTATAGGTGCAATCATTTTATTGCTACCAGCGGGTTTTTCAGGAAGATATTTAGGAATAATCTGGTTTTTTCCGCTTATTTTTTATCGCTATCCAATGCCAGCATCAGGCGAAGTTTGGTTTACTTTATTAGATGTAGGTCAAGGATTATCTGCTGTTGTGCAAACACAAACACATATTTTAGTTTTTGATGCCGGGGCACGTTTCAGTAATGATTATGATATGGGAGAAAGTGTAGTTACTCCATTTTTACGCTCAATTGGGGCTAAAAAAATTGATTTGTTAGTGGTTAGCCACGGAGATAATGATCATATGGGTGGAGTAAAAACTTTATTGCATCAATTTTCAGTATCTATGATTAAAACAAGCGTACCAGAAAAATTTTTTTCATTTCCTGTATCGTATTGTTTGCGAGGCGAACAATGGAAATGGGACGAAGTTAATTTTTCTTTTCTTTATCCATCGATAGATAAATTAGATCTTAATAACGATAGCTCATGTGTGTTAAGAATCACTACCAAAAATCAAAAACATATTTTATTGACCGGAGACATTGAAAGGTTGGCTGAAAAAGAGTTGATACAAAATGATGCTGGCAATATCAAAGCCGATATTTTAATTGCTCCGCATCATGGTAGTAAAACTTCAGCATTGGATGCGTTTGTGCAAGATGTACATCCATACTATGTATTATTTCCAGTGGGTTATCGCAATCGTTATCATTTACCTAATAAAAGTGTCGAAGAAAAATACCGTAATGTGGGCGCAAAATTGTTTTTTACGGACAAAAATGGTGCAGTTCAATTATTTTTAACAGAAAAAAATACATTAGTTAAATTATGTCGACTGAAACAGAAACATTATTGGAGCGTATAGTGAGCAATATCTGCGGAATATGGATAAAATACAATTACATTAAATTAAAGAGAAAAAGAAAATATGCTATGCTATATACAATAAGTGAGTAATCTATGTAGATGGCTTAATTAGGATTATATCAATGAAACATTTCATGAAGAATGCAATAAATGCTATTTATGGTTTTTTATCGCCTGAAAAACCTCAGCGGATTCTTACCAATAAAAAAAAGTTTGAGCTTTTTTGCAAGGCTTTTTTGTTTAAAGGTATATCAGAAGAGTATTTACAGAAACTTTACAGTATGACTTATGAAAGCCACTTAGCGGAAGGCGAATATCTTTTTCAAGAAGGCGATGCATCTAATGAATTATTTATCATTATTGATGGTGCAGTTGAAATTACCAAACAAGATGAAAGTTTTCAACATCATCGTTTAACCCTATTACATGCGGGTCAGAGTGTGGGGGAGATGCCGTTGATTGATCATGGGCCTCGTTCTGCTGCTGTGCGAGCTGTTACAGCGACTACATTATTTAGTATTCCCTATTCTGCTTTTATCGAAAAAGGAAACGAATTTACGCAGATTTATTATCACATTTCTAAAAATATTACAGAACGTTTGCGCTCCACTAATAAATTAACGATTCGCGCGCTTAAAAAGCAAGTTGAGGAATATACACTGCGTATCGTAATGGGCAAATTTATGATAAATACTATAGTCGTAATTTGCTTATTTACTTTCTCACTTGCAGGATTAGGTGATCTTATTGTTAAAACACAGACAACTACTTTTGTAACAGTTCCATTGAGCCTATTTTTTATTATTGCATTTGTTATTTTGATTAAATCTACGAAGTTACCTAAAGCAGTTTTTGGTGTGACTACCCACGATTGGAAACGTGCTGCGATCGAGTCCATTTTATTTACTCTACCTGTATTAGTTATTATGGTAATAATAAAATGGGTGCAAGTTCATTTTTTTACTGCTTATCTCGGGCATCCTCTTATTGAACCTTTTGCATCTCTGCAGTTCACAGAAAATATGACTATGAATTTAACAGGAGAAGCGACAGCTGATCTTAAAGTCGCGTGGATCGTTTCTCTTATTCTGTATTCTCTTTTAATTGCGCCAGCACAAGAATTAATTGTGCGAGGTGGATTGCAAGGATCTTTAGAGGTTTTTCTTACAGGGAAACATAAAACATTAGTATCTATTTTTGTTTCTAATCTTATTTTTTCCACGGTGCATCTTTATTTGCCTCTTTCTATGGCAATTTGGGCATTTTTTCCTGGTCTTTTTTGGGGATGGCTTTATTCCCGGCATAAAACATTAATAGGCGTTACTATTAGTCATGTCATGATAGGTCTTTGGGGGCTTTGGGTACTGGGTATGGTATAGATTGCATATATTTCTCTGTATTCAGAGTAAAATTAAAAATCACATTTTAATATGTCATAGGGAATAAGACATGCGTAAAAAAAATATGGAAAAAATAGTTAAATCTGCGATTGCCAGTATTTTAGCGTTAACAACAGCCAGTTCAATCATCATTTCTACGAATGCTGCAGCAGCAGAACAGCAAGCGGAAAAATGTTTTGGTATTGCAAAAGCAGGTATGAATGATTGTGAAACTGCAGCGGCATCTTGTGCTGGCTCTGCTAAAAAAGACGCGCAACCTGATGCTTATCTTTTTGTACCTCAAGGCCTTTGTAATAAAATTGTAGGTGGAAATCTCAAACCAAATAAAAAATCGGCATGACCATCTTGAGCATTACTCACGTTAGTTAACGTCAGTCTTGTCGGGAGAATCTTTTTTGCAATATTATAACTCTGAAATAGTTGCAAATTTACTTGGAATTGGTTTGCGTGCCGAACATTATTGCGACATTATCAAAACCCATCCAAAAATAGGATGGTTTGAAGTTCATAGTGAAAATTATTTTGGTAAGGGAGGCAAGCCACTTCATTTTTTAGAAAAAATATCACAGGATTACCCCTTAAGCTTGCACGGAGTGGGCTTATCGCTTGGATCAGCGGATGATCTTAATGTCGAACATCTTAATCATTTAAAAAAATTAACAGATCGTTTTACTCCTCTTTTTGTTTCCGAACATCTTAGTTGGTCATCTATTGATGGCTGTTATTTAAATGACTTATTACCACTTCCTTATACAGAAGAAGCTTTGCATGTTGTATCCAGGCATATTAATGAGGTGCAAGAGTATTTAAATCGCCAAATTTTAATTGAGAATATTTCCAGTTATTTTCAATTTGCTCATTCTATTATTCCTGAATATGAGTTTATAACTGCGGTGGTGCAACAAACCGGCTGTGGGATATTGCTTGATGTGAATAATTTATATGTGAATAGTATCAATCACGGCTGGGATACTAATATTTATTTACAGAATGTATCTACAGATTTTGTATATGAGATTCATTTGGCAGGCTTCACTAAAAATGAATTTGCAGATGGTGCTATTCTTATTGACACGCATAACCAGTTTATTTCCAATGACGTTTGGGAGCTATACCAGCAGACATTGCAATGTATGGGGCCAAAGCCTACGTTAATTGAATGGGACAAGGATCTTCCAGGCTTACCTGTTTTACTTCATGAAGCAAGAAAAGCAAGCCATATCTTGGAGAATATCAATGCTGTTATTGCGTGAATTACAGAGAAGTTTAAAAAATGCTATCCTTAAAAAAGATGAGACTTCTCTTGTATATATTCTTGCAAATGGGTTATCAAAGTCGACGCGTTTACAAATTTATCGCAATAATTTTTTTATTCATTTGACTGAGATGCTTAAGAATACTTATCCTGCTATTTATCGTTTAGTAGGCAAGGATTTTTTTATTGCTACTGCTAAAAAATACATTGATCAATACCCTTTGAATTCTGGCAATTTGCATACATTCGGTGGGTATTTTCCTGATTTTTTAGCACATTTTCCTCCTGCAAAACAACTATCTTATTTATCTGAAATGGCTCAGTTAGAATGGGCACATCATGAAGCGTTTTATGCGGAAGATTCTTCTTTATTTGATATAACAAAATTTACAACTATTCCGGAAGATAACTATGGTAAGATTATTTTTAAATTGCATCCAAGTGCTCGGCTATTTGCATTTCAATTTCCTGTTTTATCTATTTGGCAGATTTGTCAACAAGAGAGTGATGAAGAAATTAAGATTATAGATAAAGAAGAAAAAATATTGGTTATTCGGCGTCAATGGGATGTCAATTTTGAAAAATTAACGGAAAGTGAATTTGCTTTTTTAATGCTGTTTCATGGCGGTGTAAGTTTTGAAAAAGCGTGTGAATCCGTATTAAATGTAGATTCTGAATTTAATATTAATGAATGTTTAAAAAAACATGTATTACTTGGAACTATTGTTAACTTAAGTATTGTTTATGAGGGCATTCCAGCGTAATTTTATTTATATATAGAAGGAGATTAATATGAAGCGGATTTTGATTGGATTTTTTACTTTGTTTCTTTGCTTTTTTTCATTGGCAGTCTATGCGTTAGAGACATACAATCTTGATCCTAATCATACTTACCTATTGTGGCATACAAGTCATTTTGGTTTTTCTGAGCAATCGGGAAAGTGGCCTGCTTCTGGCGTATTACTATTAGATGAAAAAAATCCAGAAAACAGCAAAGTAAATGTCACTGTTCGAATTGAAGATCTAGCTACCAGCCTTGCCGAATTTGATAAGCACCTAAAAGGAAAATTATTTTTAAATGTAGAACAATTTCCTGTTGCTACTTTTGTCAGCGATAAAATTGTTGTTACAGGGAAAAAAACAGCTAAAGTGACAGGAATGTTGACATTGCATGGTGTGACTAAATCAATTATGTTAAGTGTTAAGTTTAATAAAAAAGGCATTAATCCAGTGAATGACAAAGAAACAGTTGGTTTTAGTGCGACGACAACATTAAAACGTTCTGATTTTGGTATGACGGCTTTATTGCCAGGGGTGGGTGATGACGTCAAAATTGAGATTGAAGCTGAAGCATCGAAGGCAAAAGGCAACGAATAATGTTGATCAAAAATACGAGTAGCCATTTCGGATTAGTAAGTATTTTTTTTCATTGGATAATGGCGATTCTCATTATTGCACTTCTTATTATAGGAATTTACATGACTCGAATTCCTATTAGTCCTCTTAAGCTGAAATTGTTTAGATGGCATAAGGAACTTGGCGTGTTGGTGTTTATGCTGGTGATTTTACGTTTAATGTGGCGATTATCCAATATAACACCAACGCTATCATCTCTTCCATTATGGGAAAGATTAGCAGCGCGTAGCGTTCATTGGGTTTTTTATGGATTTATGTTTGTTTTACCGATAACAGGTTGGGCGCTTTCTTCAGCAGCAGGTATTCCTGTTTCTTTTTTTGGATTATTTATTTTGCCTAATTTAGTTTCACCCAATGAAGAATTGAGATTGTTATTGACACAAATTCATATGTGGTTAGCTTACTGTTTAATTGCGGTATTGTGTTTGCATATTGCTGCTGCATTAAAACATCACTTTATTAATAAAGATGAAATATTAAGGAGAATGTTATGGCCATAACTCAATTTTATATTCGTGTGCTTATTGGCATATTCATTTTTTTTATACCTTTGGTTGGAATAACTGCAGTACCCGCATGGCAAATTATAGCAAAAGAAAGCTCTTTGACTTTTACGGGCATTATGAATGATGCTCCGACATCGGGAGAATTTAGAAAATTTGATGGAGAAATTTATTTTGATCCTGCAAAGCTCAATGAAAGTCATGTTCGTATTATCGTTGATGCGGGTTCTGTGAAAACTTCTTATGTTGACATTGCAGAAACATTAAAAACACCAGAATGGTTTAATGTTAAACTTTTTCCACAAGCTATTTTTCAAGCAAAAAAAATTACTAAAACAGGAGAAAAAGCGTATCAAGCTGAAGGTACGCTAACTATTCGCGATAAAACCTTGCCTGTTATTGTGAGATTTACCGAAGAAACATCTGCAAATAATAAAGTACGTGTCAAAGGCGCGGCAAAATTAAAGCGCACTTTATTTGGTGTGGGTCAAGGGGAGTGGGGGAGTACAGATGATGTGAAAGATGAAGTAACGGTTAATTTTACCATTACTGCAGTTAAAAAAGGCTAATAATGAATTTTAAAAAATTATCAAGCTGGTTCTTGTTAATTATCATTGCTGTTGGATTAGGTTGTCTTTATTATTTTAAGTGGTATGAATACCTCAGTTTTTCTACATTAAAACTTTATCATGCCACATTACAAAATTGGGTCGAACAATATTATTTAATCATCGTGTTATTTTATATGCTGTTATATATTCTATTTGTTACCTTGTCAGTTCCTGGCGCTGCATTTATGACTATTATTGGCGGTTTTTTGTTTGGTCCTATAGCTACATTGTATGTTGTGGTAAGCGCAACTCTTGGAGCAATGTTGTTATTTCTTGCAGTGCGTACTGCTTTAGGCGAATGGTTGACTAAACAAGTTAAAGGTTGGATAAAAAAAATAGAAACAGAATTCCAAGAAAATGCATTTAATTATCTGCTTTTTTTGCGCTTAATGCCTGTTTTTCCTTTTTGGGTAATTAATGTTGTTGCAGCATTGTTAGCGATGCGTTTAAAAACATTTCTGAGCGCTACTTTTATTGGAATTATTCCAGGTGCATTTGTTTATGTTATGGTTGGTAATGGATTAGATGTGCTTTTTAAAGAAAATAAACTACCCAATCCTGATATTATTTTTACGTTACCTATTCTATTACCTTTGTTAGGACTTGCAATGCTTGTATTGATTCCAGTTATTTATAATCAATGGAAAAGAAAGCATACTAAGGCTAGGATAATTCGATGATTGAAATGTATTTTCGGCCAATGTATCAAGATTGTATAGTTAATCCCATCGCAAGGAGAATACTGATTGCGCCTGAAAAAATCACGTATCTTGCGTGTTTCAGTGGTATTTTGGTTGCTCCAGCGCTGATGTTTCATTTTATTTATACAGCGATTATATTGCTGCTGATATCAGGTTTTTTTGATACGCTTGATGGTACTGTAGCGAGAATGACTGATGGCGTATCAAATGTAGGTAGTATTTTAGATATTATGTCAGATCGTATTGTTGAGTTTTCTGTTATTGTCGGATTGTTTTCTGTGGAGCCAGCGCATCGTGCTTTTGCAACGCTTGCGATGTTAGGAAGCTGTTATCTTTGTGTGACTAGTTTTTTAGTGGTAGGTATTTTTTCTTCTAATCAATCTGCAAAAAGTTTTTATTATAGTCCGGGTTTAATTGAGCGTGCTGAAGCATTTTTGTTTTTTATCGCAATGATTATTTGGTCTAACTATTTTTTATTGCTGGCTTTTTTATTTACTGGACTTGTTTTGCTAACAAGTTACTGGCATATCAAGCAATTTATTGATCAGTTAGGCTCTGCGAATAAATAACTCGTGCATTTTGCATCTCATGGTAGCGTCATCTTTAAACGTTCCTCAGTCGAAAAATCTCGAAATACTTCGAGTATTCCTGCAATTTTTCTCCTTCCGGTACGTT
>CAZAEO010000022.1:0-21551 GCA_964484285.1 uncultured Coxiellaceae bacterium
ATGACGCTACCATGAGATGCAAAATGTACGAGTTATTTATTCGCAGAGCCTTAGAACAACTCTTCCGCAAAAATCTCCAATTCTTCTTCAGTTTTTTGCAGAGTGATTTCTTGTTCTTTTTCGAGATTTTTAAAATCCCAATGTTTTCTATCCATCAAGTGACTCAATTTGACCGTGGTCAGCGCATGCAACATATTGCTGGGTATTTTGGGATTTTCTTTGGCCAACTCAGCAATTAATACTTTCACACGTTGCCGTACAAGGTTATCTTGTGATCCACATAACGTACAAGGAATAATGGGATACGCTTGCTCTTTAGCGTATTTAATAATGTCCTTTTCCTGACAATAAGCTAATGGTCGAATCACAACATGACGCTTGCTATCACTCAATAATTTTGGCGGCATGGAACGAATTTGACCGTTGTAAAGAATCGACATGAGTAACGTACCAATTAAATCATCCCGATGGTGACCAAGTGCTATTTTGTTGAACCCGTTTTCTTCCGCATAACGATAAATAATACCGCGCCGCAAACGCGAACACAAAGAACAATACGTCTTTCCTTCAGGAATTTTTGCTTTCACGATAGAATAGGTATCTTCTTTCAATACTTCAAAAGGAATAGTGCGTTCCAGCAGCCAAGCTCGCAACCCCCTATCATCCCATCCTGGTTGCGATTGATCGAGCGTAAAAGCAAAAATGTCGAACTTACTCTTTGCACGGCATTGCAATAAGCGCAATAACTTGACTAAGGTAAATGAGTCTTTCCCTCCAGAAAGACAAACCATCACGCGATCACCTGCTTGAATCATATTAAAATCAGCGATTGCTTTGCCCGTATAATGCAGTAATTTTTTTTCTACAGCAGATTCTTTTTGCAAAAAAATTAACTCCTCATTTTTCAGGCATAAAAAACACACAGCCGTTAAAGCACGAGCTCCAACGGCTGTAACATATAATTAGAACAGGAAAAATTATTCGACGACAGAAACGTCTTCTGCTTGCAGGCCCTTTTGACCCGGAGCCACAGAAAATTCTACTCGTTGACCCTCTTCTAAGGTGCGGTATCCATCACCGCGAATAGCTCGAAAATGGACGAATACATCGCCGCCTTGATCGCGTTGAATAAAGCCATAACCTTTGCTATTGTTGAACCATTTTACGGTTCCATTTTCACGTGCTGCCATACTCATTAACCTTCATTTCAAAATTAAACATATGTTACCCCTCATTATTCCAATAAAAAAACAAAATAATCACGGTAACTTTTTTATTCTAGCAGATATTTTTAAATCGTCCTAGTACCACGGACGCAGCATGACAATCCCGTACAAATTGCTCACTTTCCAAATATTGATACTCATAAAAACGGGCTTTAGCAATGACATCAGGGTCTGTCTGGTTTGCTAATCCTGGATGGCACATGATCATTCCTTCCGTTTTTATTTTGGCCAAAAATAGCGGAAAAATATGCGCGTAATGTATCGCATCAACAAATGAATAGATCCCAGAAAATGAAGAATTATGCGGGATCTGTTGCTTAACGAGCTCCTTTTTGCACGCCTTTGCGCCAAGGAGCTGAATGATTATATTTTTGCAGTCATAGCGATTTTTAACGTGTAAAAAAGCCTGCTGTTCGTACACACACCGCACATAAATAGGATGCTGTCGTAAACGCGCTCTATATACCTTCAAAAAAACCTGACGAATCACTGGCAACTGATGTACATGTTGATGTCCATCAATAAAAGCAGGCAAACACCCCATCGCTCTTTCAAAATGATCAAGCTGAGCATGTAATTCTGCTTCAATTGCCACAGCATCGAGCGCTCGCCCATAAGCCCGAATTAATAACTTAGACAAGGACATAAAACCATGCGATTGAATAAGGGCTTGGGACAAGGGCTTACCTTCAGTCAAATTAAAATGTAAACCGATATCTGCCTGATCAGTAAAATCCCCTAGCCATGCAGCATGTACAGGCCAAAATACGCTGGTTGTCATACAACTGGTTGCTGACAAATGCTTCTTTTTCAATAAAGCAATAATTGCTTGAGAAATGGCCTGGTTTTGCCCATAATCATCGGCGCAGAGAATAATCGTTTTCATAGTATGGGAATCAACACGTGTTATCAACAAACAAGGTAAATTCTACTTCATCTTGGTTAATTGATCTATTATCTATTGGTATACTTCTTGCTTTCTTTTACGCGCTCTGGATCGGCAATCACGCCTTATTCACCCCTGACGAAGGCCGTTATTCCGAAATAGCGAGAGAGATGTTAGTCACAGGTGATTATATTACCCCACGATTAAATGGCGTGGTTTTTTTAGATAAACCGATATTGTATTACTGGCTGCAAGCATCTGCTATTCAACTATTTGGATTAAAAGAATGGGCCTTACGCTTCTGGCCAGCATTGATAGGTATATGCGGTTGCTTGACGACGTATTTTGTTGGACGCGCTTTATTTAATCGTCGCACAGGTATTCTTTCTGCGGTCATCTTAGCAACCAGCCCTCTTTATTATGGCGCAGCCCACTATGCTAATTTGGACTTAGAGGTGGCTGCACTCATTAGCATAACATTATTATTTTCCGTTCTCGGATTACATACGCAATCAAATACACACCGCACTCTTTTTTTTATATGCGCCTATCTATTTTGCAGTCTGGCTGCTTTAACAAAAGGACTCATAGGCATTGTCTTTCCAGCGATGGTGATTGGAGCATGGATAATATTACTTAATCGCTGGAGTATAGTAAAACAGATGCGTCTGCTAACAGGTTTTATGATTGTTACCAGCATGACAGCACCCTGGTATTACCTGGTACAAAAAGCCAATCCTGAATTTTTACATTTCTTTTTTGTTACTCAACAATTTTCACGCTTCTTGACCAAAGGAGATTTTAATAATCAAACTGCTATATGGTTTTATGTGCCCATTGTATTAGCAGGTTTCTTTCCCTGGTCAATCTTCATAATGCAAGCTATTGCTCAACAATGCAAAGTAATATGGAAAAACCGACAGCAGCATACAGCAGCATTATTTTTATTACTATGGTTCATCCTCATTTTTATTTTTTTCTCTATTCCAAAATCAAAAACCATTGGTTATATCATTCCTATTTTCCCTTCCCTAGCGCTCTTGGTAGGGCATTATCTGGATAATACGTGGAATGCCATACGCGCCAAACTAACCTACAGCTTGATCGCCATAGCTGTTATTGGATTATTAATACTATCAGCTAGTGCATCTCTACTTAATCATAAATCAATTAAACCTATTGCTTTAGAACTCAAACCACAATTAACAGCAAACGATGAAGTAGTGACTTATTACAAATACTACCAAGACCTTCCTATTTATTTAGAACGTCGCATCACTATTGTGGCAGATTGGCATGCACCAGACATCATCAAGAAAGATAATTGGATACGCGAATTATGGTTTGGTATGCCTTTTCAAAATACAAAAGACTGGCTAATTGATGAAAATGCTTTTTGGCAAAGATGGAACAGCAATAAACGATTATTTGTTTTAATGGATAAAAGTGATTACGCATCATTCGTTGCCAAAGCAAAAATCGCTCGCCCATTAGGCGCATATCGCGATGTAGTGTGGGTCAGTAATCAGTTAACATGATAACATTACTCATCAAACCCATATTTCTTTTCAATAATATATTTGGGTCGTTGTTTTACTTCAGTAAAAATGCGCGCAATGTACTCGCCCAATATACCGATAGATAATAACTGTATACCACCTAAAAACATCACTGCCACAATAATACTTGGAAATCCAGGTAAATCCGTACCATAAATCAAGGTATCGGTAACAAAATAAATCGCGTAAACAAGTGAAAGAAGTGACACAACAAATCCAACAAATCCCCACACTCGCAAAGGAACATCAGAAAAAGTAGTGATCCCTGTCACAGCAAGTTCGGTTAATTTACCCAATCCCCAGGTACTTTTGCCTGCTGCTCGATCATGCACTTCAAAAGGCACAGCGATTTTCTTGAAACCTACCCACGCATATAAACCCTTCATAAAGCGCGTACGTTCAGGAATACTGTTTATTGCATCAATAACTTTTCTATCCAGCAAACGAAAATCACCCGCATTATTAGGTATTTCAACTTTGGTAATTTTGGCCATTACCCAATAAAATAAACGTGTTAAATTACGTTTGATGCGTGATTCACTATCACGATTTTGACGTACTCCATACACCATGTCATATCCTTCTCCCCAATAAGCGATAAAAGCGTCTACTGTTTTAATGGGATGTTGAAAATCTGCATCGATCAGAATAGCCACATCTCCGGAACAATGTTCCAATCCAGCTGTCAATGCTGTTTCTTTACCAAAATTGCGGGAAAAACTGAGTAACTTAATATTGAACTCTTTAGGCAATTGAAGCGTTTTCACAACAGTTGCATCACGGCTGCCATCATCGATTACAATTATTTCAAATTGCTTTGTTATATTGCGCACATACACAGTCAATGCCGTAAAAAATGCCTCTATGTTTGTTTGCTCATTATAAACGGGAACAATGCAGGAAATAAAAATATCTTTATTTTTAATAGCTTGCTGTCTTTCTGTCATACTGTCATCATATTCAAAAAATGAGAAAGAGATCTTATCTAAATACAAGCCATTTGTCATCTTTTACAGATAGAGGAATTCTCAAAAAGCATCCTTCCACTCGCGAAGATAACGAAATACTTGCTCTGGATTGGCGGGATGCTTGCCTGTATATTTTTCCACTGCACGCTTTACTTCATTAAGGTGGCAACGTAAAAACGGATTGAATTTTTTTTCATCCGCTAACATAGTTGGCAATGTTGGCTGATTATCTGCTAATAGTTTTTTAACAACCGAAATTTTATCTTGAATATCCCTATTTCCTGGCTCAACATATTCTGCAAAGCATAAATTTTGTAACGTATATTCATGTGCACAATATAGTTTAATAGAGTCTGGTAAGTACGCTAGCTTGGTGAGCGAATGATACATTTGCGCATAAGTGCCCTCAAATACTCGACCACATCCCGCACTAAATAATGTATCGCCACAGAAAAGTATTTCATCATTATAAAAAGCAATATGATCTAATGTATGCCCAGGAATTTCCAACACAGAAAATTTAAATGATCCACAAGTCACTTCATCCTGCTCTTTAACAAAATGCGTCACTTCTGGCACAGAACTATTTACAAATCCATAGACTGGAATATTTTTCCAATGTTTCATTAATTCAGCAACTCCACCAGAATGATCGCGATGATGATGCGTCACTAAAATGCCTGCTAATTCAAGATGATTGTGTATTAAATAGCGAATAACCGGCAAAGCATCGCCCGGATCCACAATCCAGGCGGCTTGAGTGATAGGATCTACAAACAACCAAATATAATTGTCTTTAAAAGCACGTAATGCAATCACCGAATCCCTTTAACGTGCTTAAGCTTAACGATACAAATCACGGCAAGTAACGGAACAAGCACGTCTGTCCAAAACCAAGTGCCGGCATTTCCGGTTGCAAAATTATGCTGTGAAATCATCTGATAAATATGCCCAACCGCATCCCCCCATAGCCAACATGCATTACCAATCACGCTGGCCAACCGAAAAGGATACGCAGCACGAAATGATAACAAAGCAATTAAACCGAATCCTAAATTCGCTATTGCCACTTCATATTGAAAAGGACTATTTTGCCAACCAATAGTTGCTGCAGAAATATCAGGAAAAAATGCATGCATGATAAATCCATATATTCCCATTATGCCTAAAGCAAACAATGCAATCCAACGATAAAGAATTTCCCACAGAGAAAGTTTTTTATTTTTAATTTTTTGTAAAATGGTTAATACCACTGCCAAGACCAACATTACAAAGCTAAAGTTACCCAATATCCAAACTATTCCCTTAATCATCATATGCTTATCCTTGATATCGTGTGATACACTACTCTAACATAAATTCAAATAGAATTTAAATACAATGGAACTCAAAACTAAAAGCTTACCGCCACCCTTACTACAGGTCATTCGTGATAAAGGTACAGAACATCCCTTTACCGGCGAATATACAGACCTGGATCAAGCGGGCACTTATTTATGTCGCCAATGTGGTTTAGCATTATATCGTTCACAAACAAAATTCCATTCTGCCTGTGGATGGCCGAGTTTTGATGAAGAAATTGCAAAAGCTATTTTACATCAACCTGATGCGGATGGTTACCGCACAGAAATCTTATGCGCACGTTGTCACGCACACTTAGGTCATGTTTTTCAAGGCGAAGGATTTACCTTGAAAAACAATCGCCATTGTGTCAATTCCGCAAGTCTTGATTTTGTCACTGACATGACAGTGACCGATACCGAAGAAGCCATTTTTGCTGCAGGTTGCTTTTGGGGAGTAGAATATTATTTCAAAATATTGCCAGGTGTCTTAAAAACCGAAGTCGGTTACACAGGTGGCAAGACAGACAACCCCTCTTATAAAATGGTTTGCCAAGGTGACACTGGACATTTTGAAGCTATCCGAGTTGTTTATGATCCTAACAAAATCCATTTTGAAAAATTAACGCGCTATTTTTTTGAAATTCATGACCCAACGCAAGCGAATGGTCAAGGGCCTGATATAGGCCATCAGTATTTAAGTGTGATTTTTTATTATAATGATACACAAAAAAAAGCCGCCGAAAAAATAAAAACCCAACTTGAACAACAAATTCATTCATCCGTTGCAACGCACATTTTACCTGTCAACGCTTTCTGGCGCGCTGAAGAGCATCATCAGGATTATTACGTAAAGATGAACAAACAACCTTATTGCCACCGTTATACGAAGCGGTTTTTTGATTAAATAGTGTAGTTTTTTGCGGAGTAATACGTAATTTTTTAACTCTTCAAATTACTCTGTTTTTTAATTAGTTGAGCGATAGCGCCAAAATCGCGGTAGGAAATAACAACACGCTGCAACGCCCACAACACATAATGCTCCTCCCGATACCACAGATGCAGTAATGCCAAATGCTGCCGCAACTAATCCTGCTTCCGTATCACCTAGTTTCGGACCGCTCATGTAGCTGATCATTTCAATTCCAGCGAGTCGCCCTCGATATTCTGTAGGAATAGTTTTATTCCACATCGTTTGTCGAAAAATACCACTTATTGCATCAAACGCGCCTGCCAACCCCAAGAAAAATAGCGCCCAGTAAATACTGGAAGCAAAACCAAATCCAATAATAGCCGCACCCCAAAAAGCCGCCGCAATAGCAACAGCAGCTCCATGACGTTTAACTTGACTCGTCCAACCGCTCAAAAAAGAAATGACAAACGCCCCCATAGCCGGCGCAGAATACAAGAGCCCCAGCGTTTTTACGCCACCGAAAGACACAGCAATTGCGGGAAATAACGCAATTGGCATGCCAAAAACCATCGCGATAAAATCAACAAAATAGGTTCCTAATAATTCCTGCCTGGAGATAGCATAACGAAATCCTTGTGTAAGTGCGGAAAACGTTGATTGATCAGCCCTGGATGTAGGCTTAGGAATATTTTGCACGAAACAAATTGCACCAATTGAAATAAGAAAACTCACAAAATCAACCAGAAATGTGATCACCAAACCAAAATGTGCGATGATCAAACCACCTATGGCTGGACCCACAATCATACAAAAACTTCCAGCAAATGTATTTAATGAGCTCATCGCAGGATAATCATCTTTTGCGACTATTTGCTGTATTATTCCATCAAAGGAAGGTCGATGCAGCCCGACCAATGCCCACATAAAAAAACTGATAACAAAAATCGTTCCCACATGCGGAATCGACAAAGACGCATTCCACGCTAACAATAAACAACCTAACGCCAAAAAAGATTCCGCAAAAAGCAACATTATTTTTCGATGATGACGATCCGCTAACACACCGCCCCATAATGCTGTAAATAATAAAGGTAATAACTGAAAAAAGCTCAACAAACCTATCATTAAAATAGAATGCGTTTCATGATAAATCTGATAAGGCAACGCAACATTGCTAATCATGTTTCCCAAAAACGAAATAGTTCGACCTGTGTATAAGAATCGATAGTTGCGATTACGTTTTAATAATGAAAAATTAAGAAAATAAGTCATTTAATGGTTATAAACCTTTATCCATTTGCCTGGTATTCATTTCTTTTGGCTGACAATAATGTTCATATTCTTCTTTAATCAAAAGATAAACTGCTACTTCTTTAGACGAAACCGAAGGAATTCCGAGAGGTCCCCCCGTAGCGCTTTTTGTAATTAAATTATTTTGTTTTTTCTCAATTTTTCCATCCGTTATATTAAAATATTGACAAAGCACTTTTCCTATACGATCACGTAACTTAGTACTTGACCCTAAATCACCTTGCTCGGACAAATAATCTGAGACAACTTTTTTCACTAAGTTAGATTCTGTCTTATATTTTAATTCTAAAAGCTTAGAGCCATAATTTCTTGCCCTTACCCTTCCTTCCTTTCCCCATTGCATAAATTTATAAAATCGGTTTAATAGTGTTGGTTGGGCTGGCTCAGGATTATCAAATGCAAGGTAATCATTAATAGTAATAAATAAATTAGCAAGCAAATTCTGAAAACGTTGGTCTGATTTTGTTTCAGGTACAGGTATCCTGTACTGCCCCTCATTAGTTTGTTCTTGAAAAAATCTGGCATTCATTGCTGTTCCTTTGTATATTTTGTAAAAACGCATTGTATTAAAATAGATCATGAATGTAAAATACTATGTTAGTCTTACAGGAAAAGGAGTTTTCTATGACATTTAAGACATTGATTTTTATTATTTGCAGCCTGTTTTCTCTGGCTGTTTATGCAGCAACAGACGTAGAAAACCATATTCATAAACTGCCTGCCAAAGGCACTGTCGCCTTAACTTTTGATGATGGCCCTAGCAAAATCTATACCCCTCAGATTCTTGCCATTTTAAAAAAATACAACATCAAAGCCACATTTTTTATGGTGGGTACCAATGCGAAAAGCCATCCGGATCTTGTCAAGCAAGTACTGGCTGATGGCCATGCGATCAATAGTCATTCACAAACCCATCCTATGCTAACCAAATTAAATGATGCGCAATTAAAATGGGAAGTCACCGAACCTACCGTTATTATTTATAAAATCACCGGCAAAAAAATTGCTTGCCTGCGCTATCCATTTGGCGCATCTAACGAACATGTCAGAACTGTGATTCGCACATCAGGCCTCGTGCCCGTTCCAATGGGATTTAATTCATTTGACTATGATCGTCCAGGCACAGATAAAATTGTCAGCTGGGTATTACAAAACGCGTATTCAGGTCAAGTCATTTTACTGCATGATGGTTATGATAAACGAGAACAGACCGTTGCGGCCTTACCTCGAATCATTGAAGGCATCAAACAAAAAGGTTTAGGGTTCAGTCAAATTTGTGTGGGTTAATTAAGAACACGCTTCTTACAATCGCATACAAATAAAATGTACCCATTAATGCGCCTCAAGAGGCATGATCGCAGCACGCGCAGGGGCTTTAAATAAAAAGATAAAACATAAACCAACAAATAATAAAATAGCAGCCACTTTGAATGTATGCATATAAGCAATAAAGTTTGCCTGTGTGCTGAGTTCATTGCCCAGACGAGCTAGCGTATGCGAATCGTTAAGCACAAGATGTTGTCTATCCAGCCAGCGAGCTAAATTCATATTCTCTGGCCGCAGATATTGGGTAAGGTGGTTCCAATTCGTTTGTGCATCACGGTCAATATACGTTGTCAGCAATGAAATGCCAATTGCATTACCGATATTACGTCCAAAACTAAACAACCCTGACGCTTCAGCAATGGCATTACGCGGTAATGTCGCGTAGATAATGGTACTTAACGGCATAAAAAAACAACCGATACCCATTCCCTGAACGAAACCAAGAAGCGTCATATATTGAATGTTCGTATCAAGTGTTACACAACCCAATTGCCACGTAGTATAAGCACACACTCCTAAACCAAATATAATCAGCCACCGTGCATCCACCTTCATCATCAATAAACGTGATGCAATTGCCATCATAATAGCGCTTGCGATGCCACGTGGCGCCATGATCAACCCAGTTAAATTCGATGTGTAGCCAAACAACGTTTCTTGCATTTGCGGAAGTAATGTTAAACTACCCAAAAATGATGCCGCAAAAAACGCCATGACTAAGGTACCTAACGCAAAATTTCGATCTTTAAAAAGGTGAAGATTGATAATACTGTTTTTTGCCTTAAAACTATGAAAAAGAAACAAGATAAATGTTACGATAAATATCACACACAACCAACAAATCATATTAGAAGAAAACCAATCATCCACTTCCCCACGATCCAGAAATAATTGTAAAGCACCTACACTGATTAACATCAATGTCATGCCTATCCAATCAATCGCTTCTTTTTTGATAGGCGATTGCTTAATAAAAGCTGCTACAAGAAAAAAATTAATAATACAAACCGGAACATTAATATAAAAAACCCAGCGCCAATTTAAAGCATCCGTAATAAAACCACCTAAGGTAGGGCCCATGACAGGTGCTGCCATCACGCCAATTCCCCAAATAGCCATCACTTTTGCTTGTTCTTCAATAGGAAATGTATCACGTAAAATAAATTGCGATAATGGCACAAGGGATGCACCAAAAAAACCTTGAAAAAGACGAAAAAGAACCATCTGAGTCAAATTAGCTGAAAGGCCACATAAAGCAGAGGTCAACATAAATCCAATAATATTAATCAGCAGTAATCGTTTACTTCCCAAACGACCGACCAAAAAACCGGTCAGCGGCATTAACATACCCGCTGCAATGATATAAGACGTTAAGACCCAACTAATCTGATCTCGATCTGCGCTGAGTGAACCCATCATATGCGGTAATGAAACGTTCACAATCGTCGTATCTAAAATTTCCATGACCGTTGACAACATCACAGCAGCAATAATAAACCAACGATGCGGATTTTTTTCTGTGGAGTTCATGTTTTTGAATTCGGCGAAGAAGCCGCATTAATTGTAACAGTTGCCGTTGCTCCTGCACGTAACGGATAAGCGGGGTCAGAATTTTTTATAATAATTTTGACTGGAAAACGTTGCGTGACCTTGACCCAGTTACCACTTGCATTTTCTGGCGGTAGTAACGAAAAAACCGCACCGCTCGCTGAACTCACCGCATCGACTGTTCCATAAAATGTATGCTTAGGAAACATATCCAAGACAATTTTAACGGATTGACCGGGTTTAACGTGGGCAATTTGCGTTTCCTTAAAATTAGCATCCACCCAAAAATCATGCTGTTCTACCAATACAAATAACGTATTATTTGCAACAACATTATTACCGGGACGCAATAAAAATTGCGTCACAATCCCTCTGTTGGGCGCGCGGATTTCTGTATGTTGTAAATCCAATTTCGCTTGAGCCAGCTGTGCTTCTGCTGCTTCAAGTTCTGCTTGTGCACTATCTAATTGTGATTGCGCTTGATCCCCAGCCGCTTTTGATTGCTGTCCTATTTTAACAAGACGCAAGATACGCTCAGCGTTTTGTTCCGCCAAAACCAGCGCTGCATGTTGATTAGCCAGGGTTGCAGTTGCTTTATTGACTGCAATCTGAAAAGGAAGCGGATCAATTGTAAAAAGTAATTGGTTTTTTTCAACTAATTGATGATCGCTGACAGAGACATTCGCCACAGGGCCTGTCACTTGCGCTGCTATGTTGGTGGTGTTCGCTTGCACATAGGCATCTTCGGTACTCGGGTGGTGATCGAAATAATTCATTATAAAATAAGCAAATAGAACAACCCCCACGCCAATACTGCCCCAGATTAACACATTTTGTTTGGAAAAATGTAACTTCATTCGGTTTTAATCTTAAACCTCACTATGCAAGGAAAGAAATTATTACATAAATTTATAAAAGAATCTTCTTGTGAAGCACTGCATAAAAAAACAAGTGATCATTGGACATAACTCATAAATCACATAGAGTAAGTACATTCATCGTATTCTGTGCCGCTTCTTACTGGTTTGGAATTATAATAATCATCATGTTAGATTTATATAATTCTTAAACTGTTATGTTTGCATTACCCTGTTAATGTAAACAAAAAACAGGAAATCGATTACATTCCATTGACAATGTAACCTAAAAGTATTAATTTGTTTACATTGAGATTGTAATGTAAACAGCATGGAGAAATCAGCAACTATGAAATTAGGCCGTATGCAAAAACAACCACAGGGATATTCTGCATTTATTCCCGCGCCGTTTCCTCCGAAAGAAGGTTTTTCTTTCTCAAACAAGCTTATTCAGAAAGCAAGTGATGCTATGCACTATCTTGGAAAATTAGATGGTATTACACAGCATTTGCCTGATGTCGATTTTTTTCTTTATATGTATATTTGCAAAGATGCTGCTTCTTCAAGTCAAATTGAGGGTACGCAAGCAACGATGATAGATGCAATTGAGGCAACATCAAAAACCTCTGAAAACTTACCTAAAGATGTTGACGATATTTTACATTATATCCAAGCACTCAATTACGGATTGGAAAGATTAAAGGATTTTCCACTCTGTCTTCGGCTTATTAAAGAAATTCATAAAGAATTAATGGATGATGCACGAGCCACACATTTTGCTAACCCGGGTAATTTCCGAGAATCACAAAATTGGATAAGTGGTACATCGCCAGGTAATGCATTATTTGTTCCTCCACCAGTGCATGAAATGAATCGAGCACTGGGTGATTTAGAAAATTTTTTTCATGATACAAATCCGATGCTTTCTATTATCAAGGCAGGGCTAATTCACGCACAATTTGAAACGATTCACCCATTCTTAGATGGGAATGGTCGCACAGGGCGAATGTTGATTACACTATTTTTATGGCTTGAAAAATTGCTAGAACGTCCAGTTTTGTTTTTGTCTTCCTATTTCAAAAAACATCAAAAAATTTATTATGATCGACTTAATGGTTATCGATATGACGAAGTTGAACCTTGGTTAGATTTCTTTTTAGAGGGCACGATAGAAATATCAAAAGAAGCAATTGTGACAGTTAAAAAAATTACTGTTCTTCGTGATGAGGATATGAGGAAAATACAGGCATTAGGAAAAGCAGCATCTAAGGGCGCGATTGAAATACTTCATCATCTGTATAAATCACCGATTGTGAATGTAGCAAACATACAACAATGGACGGGTTTCACACGTCAGGGAGCGCAGAAGGTGATTGACCGATTTGTTGATTTGGAAATACTAGAACAAAAAGATGAAAATAAAACCTATGGGCGTTCGTTTTATTATCGGCGATATATAGATATTTTTAACGACTAAATAGTAGGGTCTTATATTGTTTTTTTAATGCTAATTAAATTCACTTTAAAAATTAAAGTTTCATTAGGACCAATAGAAGGAGGCGCGCCTGCTGTACCATATGCAAGAGAAGCAGGAATATAGAGCTCCCAGGTTGAACCCACTTTCATTAATTGCAGCGCTTCTACCCAACCTGGAATAACAGCATTAACCGGGAAAGAAGCCGGTTGACCACGTTTATATGAACTATCAAATTCTGTACCATTGATAAGAGTACCCGCATAATGCACGGTTACCACATCGGTCTCGGTCGGTTTTGGGCCGTTCCCCGCTACAAGAATTTTATATTGCAAGCCGCTTGGTAAAGTAACAACACCTGGTTTCGTTTTATTCGTTGTTAAAAACGTTTCGCCTGTCTGCTTATTTTGTGTTTCAGATGATTGCATAGTTGTTGGGTTCCTTGTGGATGATGATACATTTTGATTATAGGCTGCATTAACACTACCGCATACCAAACTAAGACCAAGTATCGTAATGAGTGATAATTTCATACTGACTCCTTTTTAAATTATTCAATAACGTTAACTCGACAACATTTTTTGCATGCCCGCTGCAGCAATAATAGAATTCAACTGAGGAGGAATGTCTGCAAATGTGATTGGCTTATTCACATTTTTTGCATATCTTACCCATTCAACCAATAAAGCAAGCCCCGCGCTATTGGAAGAATGCACATGAGCCAAGTCAAAATGCAACTCATTCAATTCCTTAAATAACACTAAACTTTTCTGCCATACAGCCATCACAGTCAAAAAATTTAAATCGCCCGACACAAACAAACAACCCCGTTGCACAACAATGTTAGCCTGCCGCGTCATCGACATATTAATTTCTAGCCCGCCCTGCATTATGTCGTGCAAGTACTTTGATTAACTCCGCCATATTACCTCTTGCCAATTGATCAGCAAACTGTGAACGGAAACTAGCTAACATACTGACTCCTTCAATGGTCATATCATATAGTTTCCAACCAGCACCTTTCCTAATCAAACGATAATTGACAGAAATAGAAGGGCCATTGCTCCGAATAATTTGACTATCTACACTCACGCTGCTTTTACCTTGATAACCACCACGCACGGGAAAAAATTTCACCGTTTGATCTGTATATTCTGCAAGTGCTGAAGAATACGTTCTCACTAACAAACGCGTAAATTCCGATTGAAATTGTGCACGCTGGCCAGAGGTTGCGCTATTCCAAGTTTGCGGCGGCAAAACTCGCTTTGACATTTCCACCACGTCCGCATGCGGTACGACAATACGAGTCGCTATGGAATAAACGAGCCCAGGATTTTGTCTAAGGGATGTTTTATTGGCTTTCAAAGCAGCAATTAATTGATTTGCTATCGATTGCAACATACCAACTGGATCGCCATCACCCGCTTGTACCGCAACAGGAAGTAACATGCAACTTATCATTAAGCCTGTCAGCATAGATAAAAAATATTTTTTCATCGTGTTTCTCCTTGGGTCTTCATGTGGTGAGCATTTGCTGTATTGGCAACAGGCTCTTTTGTACTGCTATCACCACCTACTTTAAATAAAAATTGTCCTATCAATTTTTCTAAAATCATTGCAGAATGCGTATCTTGAAGTTCGCTGCCATTCTTTAAAAAGGTAGCGCCATACATAGGCGTAATTGCAATATAATTATCGCCTAATAATCCAGCCGTTAAAATAGCTGCAGAAGAATCATCTGGTATGTTATTGACACGTGAATAAATATGCATGGTCACAATGGCTTTAAATGTAATAGGATCCAAACGAATGCCCGTTACCTCCCCAATGGTCACGCCTCCAATCTTAACAGTAGATCTCGCTTTAAGTTGACCCACATCATCGAATTGCGCAGTAATGTTATAGCCTTCCACTTTAAAAAAACTCGTTAAGCCACTCACTTTAAAAGCCAACACCAATAAAGCAACCATTGCAGCCAATAAAAATAATCCAACCGTAGTCTCAACAATCCGCTGAGATAACATTACCATCCTCCTATCATCATTGTGGTTAATACAAAATCCAAACCAAGCACAGCCAATGAAGAATAAACCACAGTGCAGGTCGTTGCGCTTGCAATACCTGCTGAAGTAGGTGCTGCAAAATAGCCTTGATACACTGAAATCCAAGCAATCACAAAACCAAATACAATACTTTTAATTATTCCATTTATGACATCTAAGCGAAAATCCACAGAAATTTGCATATTAGACCAAAATACACCTGCGTCCAAACCTAACCACTTTACTCCAACCAGATAAGCTCCATAAATTGCCGTCGCATTAAATATTAAAGTCAGCAGTGGCAGAGCAATAAAACCACCCCATAATCGTGGTGAAATCACTCTTTGCAATGGATCGACTGCCATCATTTCCATACTGGCTAATTGTTCAGTTGCTTTCATCAAACCAATTTCTGCAGCCACTGCAGAACCTGCACGACCCGCAAATAATAATGCTGTCACAACCGGCCCTAATTCACGCACCACACTTAAAGCAACTAACGGACCTAATTCTGCTGAAGCGCCAAATTTTGCCAGGGTGTGATAACCTTGTAGCGCAACTACCATTCCAATAAATAAGCTTGAAACAATAATAATCACTAAAGATAAAATACCTTCGGCATAAATTTGCTGTAGAACAAGCGGAAATCCCTTACGAATATGAGGGATTCGAAAGAGCACACCATACAGTAACAAACCCGCTTTGCCGCAATCTTTGACTGAATCGATACCTAAACGACCTAATGAAGCAATCTGGTTTAACACTCCTGTTCCCTCCCAGTCAAATCTTCCTCAAGACTGCGTGTAGAATAATCAAATGGTACCGGCCCATCTGGCAAGCCGCGTAGAAATTGCTGTAATTCAGCAGACGAATCATTAACAATAGAAGCAGATGTACCTTGACCGATGACTCTACCATTTGCAATAACGTACACATAGTCTGCAATGCTTAACGTCTCTTGTACATCATGCGAAACAATAATACTCGTAAGCCCCAATGCATCGTTCAAAGTACGAATCAACTTGACCAACACCCCCATTGTAATAGGATCTTGTCCGGAAAATGGCTCATCATACATAATTAAATCAGGGTCTAACGCAATGGCTCGGGCTAACGCTACTCGTCGTGACATGCCTCCTGACAACTCACTCGGCATTAAATTGCGTGCGCTACGTAAACCAACCAATTGCAACTTGATCAAGGCTAAACTTCGAATCATATCCTCTGATAATTTAGTATGTTCCCGTAATGGAAATGCGATATTTTCAAAAACAGTGAGATGCGTAAATAAACCACCGCTTTGAAATAACATTCCCATGCGTTTGCGAAGCTTATATAAAGCTGAACGGGAAAGTGTGTGAACCACATGATTATCGATCATCACCTTTCCCTGCTCTGGTTTAAGCTGCCCGCCAATCAAGCGTAATAACGTTGTTTTCCCTGTACCGCTTGGCCCCATAATAGCGGTAATTTTACCGCGCGGAATAGCAATATTGACTCCAGTGAAGATAGGACGACTATTGCGTTTAAAATGCAAATTGTTTATTTCAACCAGGTTATCCGCCATGAAATATACTCATTATGTTTTGCAATTCGGGCATCCATGCGAAGATGAGTCTTCAGGGGCATTAGGGACTATCAACCAAAATATCATATATACAATAATAAATGTGCCTAATCCGAGCAAAGCTAATAAAATAAAGATAATCCTGATCCAGGCTGGATCCAAATTGAAGTATTCCGCAAGACCGCCGCACACTCCCGCAATCATTCGCCATTTACGAGAACGATAAAGCCGTTTAGGTACATTAGATGTATTCATAAGATTTCTCCTCACTAATCAACCACATCATAATCCTAAAAATAGCATTAATAAATTTTTTTCTTAAAATTGAACAAGTCAGGTAAAATACTCCAGAAGGACAGTTAGCTATCATCCTAAATGTAGAAGATAGTACTAGTTTAAATGACAGAAAACTTTAAAATAGACGTCATGCCTTCCCTTTTAAAAACCAAAGGATCAACATTAAAAATGACCTCGAACATAGTTGTACAAGATATTGAAAAAATATGCAAATTAGGGCAAGCAGTGATTGAAACAGAAGCACATGCCATTCAAATGCTAACATCCCGAATAGATCAAAATTTCGCCAATGCTTGTCATCGTCTGTTAGCATGCACAGGACGAATTATCGTAATGGGCATGGGCAAATCAGGGCACATAGGCAAGAAAATTGCCGCCACCTTTGCAAGCACCGGCAGCCCCGCGTTTTTCATTCATCCTGGCGAAGCCAAACATGGGGACTTTGGGATCATTGCTAAAAATGACATGTTACTTATCATTTCAAATTCCGGCGAAACAGACGAAATCCTTGCCATCCTACCCTTTATTAAACGACTCAATCTCCCTTTTATTACCTTAACTGGCAACCCTCACTCAACCTTAGCTAAAGCAGCGACCGTCAACATCAATGTGAGCGTCGAAAAAGAAGCCTGTCCGCTCGGTTTAGCTCCAACATCCAGTACAACAGCAGCCCTTGTGATGGGTGATGCGCTCGCTATCGCATTATTACAACGGCGAGGATTTACAGCAGAAGATTTTGCTTTATCCCATCCTGGCGGAACATTAGGTCGCCGTTTATTACTGCGTGTGGATGAAATTATGCACGTAGGCAATGCTATCCCCAAGGTGGAAGTCAGCGCTTTGCTAAAAACTGCATTAATTGAAATGACCCAAAAAAAATTAGGGATGACCACCGTTGTTAATCAAGATGATCAATTAAGTGGCATATTTACTGACGGCGATATACGACGTGCGTTTGATAATAATGCCGATATCCATCAAACACTCATTTCCGACGTCATGAGTAAAAATCCCAAAGTAATACGCCCTGGTATGCTTGCAGCAGAAGCATTGCATATCATGGAAACCTATAAAATCACTTCTTTAATTGTTACGAATGAATATCATCAACCTGTTGGCGTTGTGCATTTACATGACATTTTGCGCGCAGGAGTAATGTAATGGAAACATTAATACAAAAAGCTAAAAATATTCGCTTAGTGATTTTTGATGTCGATGGCATCCTGACTTCGGGTGAGTTATTTTATGGTGTAAATACAACCGAATTAAAAGTGTTTCATGTACATGATGGCCAAGGAATAAAAATGCTGCAAAAATCAGGTGTCATAGTAGCTATTATTACTGCACGTCAATCAACCGTTGTTACAAAACGCATGCAAGATTTGCAAGTAACTCATGTTTATCAAGGACAAACAGATAAGCTCACTGCCTATGAAGAATTGAAACAAAAATTACACCTTGACGACAAACAAATCAGTTATGTGGGTGATGATTTACCTGACCTGCCATTATTGCGTCGTGTAGGATTATCTATTACTGTTCCTGATGCACCTGCCATTATTCAAAAACAGGTTAATTGGATTACGGAAACCCGTGCTGGAAAAGGCGTTGCTCGCGAAGTGAGTGAATTTATTATGCAGGCACAAGACACTTATCAATCTTTAGTTGAAGCGTATTTTAGGTAAATATGATATCATTTTTTCCATCCAAACATTTCGCTATTAGTTTATTGTTGCTCTTAACAATCCTATCAAGCACAGGATCTATATTACTTTCAAAAAGTTCCAAGCAACTTACTGCAACAAATCAAGCAGGTCAGCCGGATGCTTATATGGAAAATATCGTGGCCACCATCACAAATAAACAAGGCATTCCTGCTCTTAAAATTGAATCTCCTAAAATGATTCATTTTGCTAATGACGATACTACTTATATTATGCGCCCTCGTGTCACTATTTATAGACAATCTCCACAACCATGGTATATTAATTCAGATTATGCAAAAGCAACTCATGGTATAGGACAAATTGTATTTTCAAATAATGTTATGATTCATCATCCCTTTGACGTTGCAAATCCCAACACTACAATGACTACAACATCTCTCACTGTATTCCCCAATAAACAACAAGCAACGACCAGTGAAGCAATTACTATTACGCAACCAGACACTGTTGTGCATGCAATCGGAATGTTTGCCAACTTAAACGACGGCACAGTAAAACTATTATCTCAGGCGAAAGGTGATTATGTCCCAAGCACTTAAAGAATTAAAATTATGAACACATTACGTATTGAAAAAATTTGCAAACAGTATAAAACACGTCAAGTCGTGAAAAATGTATCATTACATGTACATCGCGGTGAAATAGTCGGGTTACTTGGACCAAATGGCGCTGGAAAAACAACTTCGTTTTATATGATCGTTGGATTAATTCGCTGTGATAATGGAAATATTTTCCTAGATGAGCAAGATATTACCGCACTACCCGTACATGTTCGCGCACAATTAGGCATTAGTTACTTGCCGCAAGAAGCGTCTATTTTCCGTAAGCTTTCTGCTGCCGATAATATCATGGCAATTTTAGAATTACGCAAAGATCTGAATGCTATACAACGCGAAGAAAAACTTAATCAACTTCTGGCAGAATTTCATATCACCCACATCCGCAACACGCTAGGCATTAGCTTATCAGGTGGCGAACGACGTCGTGTGGAAATTGCCCGTGCTTTAGCAACTGAACCTAAATTTATTTTATTAGATGAACCTTTTGCGGGAATTGATCCTATTTCAGTTGTCGATGTTAAACGCATTATTACTCATTTACGTACACGTAATATTGGAGTTTTAATTACTGACCATAACGTACGCGAAACCCTCAACATTTGCGCACGCGCTTATATCGTTAACCAAGGCGAAGTATTACATCAAGGCACACCGCTTGACATTTTAAACAATAAACAAGTTAGAGCGGTTTATCTTGGTGAAGAGTTTAATTTATAAGGAGAAAAACAACATGCAACTGAATTTTACTGGCCGTAATAATTTAATAGTCACTCCCGCGCTCAAGACCTACACACAAGAAAAACTGCAACGTCTGGAACGCCGTCACACGCAAGTTCAAAAAATCAATATCGTTTTTCATGTAGAAAATGTCACTCATATTGCCGAAGCGACAGCGCATATCGATGGCGCTGAAATACATGCTGCTGCAAAAGCAACTGACATGTATGTTGCAATTGATGAATTAGTAGATAAATTAATAGGACAAGTTACTAAATACAAAGAAAAATTATCTGCTCATCGTTAATTAATTAAGACTATTAAACCATGTTAGATGAAAAAATTACAATTATTAACAAACTAGGCCTGCATACACGTGCTGCAGCAAAATTAGTTGCGCTCGCCGGCAAGTTTGAAAGCAAAATTGAAATCCAAAAAAACGAACAAGTCGCTAATTGCAAAAGTATTATGTCAATCATTGTACTGGGCGTTACAAAAGGAACGATCTTAAATCTCATGATATCAGGCCCTGATGAATTAGAAGCATGTGATGCTATCGTACAATTGATCAATAATCGTTTTGGTGAAGCTGAATGATATGAAAAAAAATCTTGTAAAAATGTTACAAGGCTATAAAACATTCAGAAAAAAATATGCGCTTGGTGACGCATCTATCATGCACTATCTTTCTCATTATGGTCAGCGACCACAAACAATGATAGTTGCCTGCTGTGATTCTCGAGTTGATCCTGCGTTGATACTACAGTGTGATCCAGGGGATTTATTTGTCGTGCGCAATGTAGCGAATATTATTCCCCCTTATGAAAAAGATAATGCCCACCATGGCACAAGCGCTGCTTTAGAGTTTGGCATATGCTTTTTGAAGGTCAATCATTTAATTTTATTGGGACATAGTCAATGCGGTGGAATTCAAGCGCTATTAAATGGCGATTCAAATAAAGATGATTTTATAACAAATTGGGTTTCTTTAATAAAAACACCTGAAGTTAACTTACAAAATATCGATGATTATGCAAAGCTAGCGCTCAAACAATCTTATCAAAATTGTCTTACCTTTCCATGGATTAATAGCCTGGTTAGTCAGAAAAAATTAACTATCTATTTGTGGTTTTTTGATATTAAAACAGGGCAAATTTTTACTTATTCCGATAGTCAAAAAGAATATCAACCGCTTTAATTAACGTTCGTATTGCATAAGCGTAAAATATCAAA
>CAZAEO010000023.1:0-21495 GCA_964484285.1 uncultured Coxiellaceae bacterium
CAATATGAGGGGAGCGTTCAGCCTCAGAGCGAACGGTTTTTTGTCGTGTACTGAGCGAAGTTCTGCAAACAGGCTCTTAGATTTTACTGCCCCTGTGCTAACGTAAATCCTAATTCTCCATCAAACGTATAAAGATTTTCAGTCTTAATGACATCTAAGCCGCGTTGTTCGAACTGTTGTAGTAGGTCAATAATGTCTTGATGTGAAATGGATTCAAGTTGTTTGATATCAGTGGACGATTGAAAACGGCAGCTGCAATGATGAGCGTAAGGTGTTTCAATCATACTGTTTGGCCAAATTTTTAAGCCGCGGCTGGTAATCACAATCGGTTTTAACTTGCTGCTTATTTGCAAGATTTTTTCGCCTAATTGATCAGGTGTGAGCTGCGGATTATCAATAAAAATATCTACACCCACTAATTGTTTTTTAGCAAGTGTTTTTTTCCTGGCACCATAACATTCGATTTTTGCGCGCACATCGTTTCTGTACACCACGGGTTTAAAGTGTTTTGGTTTTTCCCCTAGGCGTGCAACGATCGCATTAGCAAATTCATCTGTATTGGCTTTTTGTTGACTGTGTTCAATTGAATAAATATCCGCAGTATGAATACCATCCTCTAATGTTTTTAGCCACGCGTTTTCAATTAACATGGCATATTCTGGCTGATTAATGTGGATGAGCATTTGTACGGCCGCATTAATTAATCCGGATGGATTTGCAATTTTTTTGCCGGCAATATCAGGTGCAGAACCATGAATGGCTTCAAACATAGCGACATGATTACCAACGTTAGCGGATCCTGCTAATCCTACTGATCCTGCTATTTGTGCTGCAACATCCGACAAAATATCGCCATATAAATTGGAGGTGACAATGACATCAAAACGTTCTGGCTGATCAGCAACTAATGCAGTTCCAATATCAATAATAAAATGTTCGGTTTTGATATCAGGGTATTCAGCGGCAATTTCATTGAAAATCTGATGAAAAATACCATCCGTCATTTTCATAATATTGTCTTTGGTAAAACAAGTGACTTTTTTGCGATTAAATTTGCGTGCGTATTCAAACGCATAATGAATAATGCGTTCACAGCCGGGACGTGTAACAAGTTTTAAACCTTGATAGACTTCATCAGTTTGACGGTGCTCAATGCCTGCATATGTACCTTCTTCGTTTTCACGGATAATGACAAGATCCATGTTGGGATGTGAAGTGGCAATAAAGGGTGCATAAGAGACACAGGGGCGTACATTTGCAAATAATCCTAATGTTTTACGTAAGGTAACATTTAAACTTTTGTATCCGCCGCCTTGCGGAGTGGTGATGGGGCCTTTTAACAATACCTTGGTACGCTTAAGTGATTGCCAAGCGCTATCTGGAATACCTGAGGTAAAGCCTTCTAAATAAATTTTTTTACCTACTTCAATGATTTCCGGTTCAATTTTCGCGTTGGCTTCCGTTAAAATTTTTAGTGTGGCGTTCATAATTTCTGGGCCAATGCCATCACCATAGGCAACGGTAATAGCTGTTTTGACGGTCATGCTGATGACTCCTTTATTTTAATGGATAGGTTCGAGTTGTGCTTCTGGGATAATACGAGCTATTATTTTTTCCATTTGCATAGATCGGGAACCTTTCACTAAAACAGTGACATTGTTTTGTAAGTAAGGTTTTAATGCGGCCACAAGTGCTTCGCGTTCCGCAAAGTGTAAAGCATTATTGCCAAATCCGCTTGCTGCTGCAGCAGATAAATTCCCATAAGTAAATAAATGTTGAATACCAGCAGCATGGATATGTTGTCCAGCCGTAAAGTGAAATTGTTTGGCATCACGCCCTAGTTCTTTCATATCGCCTAAAATTAATATTTTCGTGCCAGAAAATGCAGCGAGTGTATCGATGGCAGCTTGTAAAGAAACGGGATTCGCATTGTAAGTATCATCAATAATTGTAACGTTATTGGCTAGAATATGTTGGCGCATACGTCCAGGAGCTGGTTTTACATTTTCCAAACCCGTTTTAATTGAGACGAGATCAATACCAACAGCAAGTGCAGCAGCGGTAGCAGCCAGTGCATTCATGATATTGTGTTTACCAAGCAGCGGTAAAGTGACAGCAATCTCACCGTTTGGTGTTTTAAGGATGATAGGGGAGTTGGGTGATAGAATAGCAGTGACGTCGGCAGGATGGGTCAATCCAAAAGAAATATAACGACGATCACCAATTAACCCGCGCCAATAATCAAAATGCGCATCATCGCGATTTAAAATAGCGGTACCATTTGTGGCAAGACCTAAAAAAATTTCTCCTTTGGCTTTTGCGACACCGGCAACGTCATGTAATCCTTCTAAATGTGCAGCTGCTGCGTTATTAATAACGGCCACTGAAGGTTTAGCTAATTGAGTTAAATAAGCAATTTCACCAAAATGATTCATGCCCATTTCAAGGACTGCATAACGATGTTGTGCGTGCAAACGCGTTAGATTGAGGGGTAAGCCAATATGATTATTGAAATTGCCTTCAGTGGCTAAGACTAATGTGGTTTGATCTTTGCAAGCAACGCGTAAAATAGCCGCAATCATGTTTTTTAACGTTGTTTTGCCGTTACTTCCGGTCACACCGATGAGCGGTAAAGTAAAGCGATTCCGCCAGTTTAGTGCAATTTTTCCGAGCGCTGCGATAGTATCATCTACTAAAATTTGCGGAAGAGGGCAGTCAATCAAGTGACTGACTAATGCAGCGGCAGCGCTCTTTTTAGCAGCTTCTATCGCAAAATCATGGCCATCAAATTGTTCTCCACGTAGGGCAACAAATAAATTACCTGGAGCCAGTGTGCGAGTGTCTATACTAATGCCTTGAAACGATACATCATGCTTGGACGGTGTGACGGCCAGTTGTTTTGCAATTTCAGAAAGAGAGGCGTGTATCATGGAAAAATTTAAATCCTTTAAGATAATTTTGTTAATAAATAGATCAAAAAATCTTTATTTGTTCAAAAAATATATTTAGGCTGCATTGAGGTTAAAATTATGTCAGTTTATCTGAGATAAGTAAAATATTTATTAGAAATTGACGTTTAATGTTGTCTTAACCCTAGATTGTTACGATGAAAGAGTATCTTAAATCATGAAGGAGTATTTATGAATATCCGAAGAATCATTAAGGTATTAAAAAAAGCAGGAGAATATTTTAGTGTCGCGGCGGGTGTAGTCAGTGTTGCATTTGCTATTGTCGCTGCTTTCGCTACCATGCCCATCTGGGTTGGATTGGTGGTCGCGGGAGGAATAGGATTGCTATTTGCTTGTGTGGGTGGGATCAGTGCTGATCGCGATATCAAAGAACGTGAATGCAAAATGGAACGTGATCAAGAAGAAAGAAAAAAAGCATTAGCAGAAATGCATGAAATGAACTTAGCATTAAGAAAACTGAAAAGTAATTTACATTATGAATCGCAACAACCCATATCTCAACACTCTCAAGTTATATCAGCGGAACGTGCATTGAATAGCATGAGTTTATTTGCATCACAACATGCAGTTGAACATCAAGATAAAGAGTTTAACCAAATGGCTGAATTAAGAATCGCAATTAAGTGATTATCATGATCCAGGAAATTATCTATCAACATCCGCTTGCTGTGTTTAGCGTATTCGCAGCGCAAGCGGGTGCGGTGTTTTTAGATAGTGCCCAACTGATGAAAGATTGCGGTCGATATAGCTTTATTGCTATGGATCCTTTTCTTGTATTCCGCAGCAAAAACGGACGCACTTTCTTAGGAGAAAAGTACATTCCGGGCGATCCATTAGCTGTGTTGGCAGCTGAAATCAAAAAATTCCCTCAGGAAACACACGCTCATTTGCCGCCGTTTCAAGGCGGAGTCGTGGGTTTTTTTGGTTATGATCTCAATCAACATTTAGAAAAATTACCCGCGATAAAAAATGATGATATGCAATTTCCAGATTTGGCTGTAGGATTTTATGATCTTGTCATCGGATTTGATGTGCCAGCAAAACGTGCCTGGATTTTTTCGAGTGGCTATCCAGAGCAAGAAAAATCTAAACAGGCGAAGCGTGCTAAATATCGCATAGATGGGTTGTTAAATGACTTAGTTCAGGTAGCAGCAATGCCAGAATTGCCTGCATATTTTTGCGGAGTAGAGAATATTCAAAGTAATTTTACTCAGGCAGACTATCAGCATGCAGTACAAAAAGTCATAAATTACATTTATGCCGGTGATATTTTTGAAGCGAATATTTCGCAGCGGTTTCGTGCAGTTTTACCGGAACGTTTTTCGCCATTTGACTTATACCGAAAATTACGCGAGTTGAATCCAGCACCTTTTTCTGCTTATCTTAATTTAGCTGATACAGTGATTGCATCTGCTTCACCAGAACGATTTTTGCAATTGATCCAGGGTCGTGTAGAAACACGACCTATAAAAGGAACGCGTCCGCGTGGAAAAAATGCAAGTGAAGATGAAAGTTTTGCTGTAGAGTTACGGCTGAGTGCAAAAGATCACGCGGAAAATGTGATGATTGTAGATTTGTTGCGAAATGATTTATCTCGCGTGTGTGATGATCATACCGTGCAAGTCGAAAAATTGTGTGATTTAGAAAGTTATGCGACCGTGCATCATTTGGTTTCAGTTGTAACGGGCAAATTGCAACATCATTTGACTGCAATTGATTTGCTGCGTGCTACTTTTCCGGGGGGGTCAATAACGGGCGCACCTAAAATCCGTGCAATGGAAATTATTGCAGAAATAGAACCTACTTCCCGAGGCCCTTATTGTGGCGCTATTGGGTATTTAGGTTTTAATGGGGATATGGATTGTTCCATTGCGATTCGTACCTTTGCAATCAAAAATAATATTGTGACATTCCAGGCAGGCGGCGCTATAGTCGCAGATTCTGATCCCTTGGTGGAATATGAAGAGACGCTGACAAAATCACAAGCACTCAAAAATGCGTTAATATGATTTTACTAATTGATAATTATGATTCATTTGTTTATAACTTAGCGCGTTACGTGAGTGAATTAGGGTATGCTAGACATGTAGTACGTAATGATCAAATTACCTTGACTGAAATTGCTGCGCTTAATCCATCCCATATTATTATTTCTCCCGGCCCTTGTGCGCCTGATCAAGCTGGAATTTCTTTGCGAGTCATTCAACAGTTTGGTGCAACTATTCCTATTTTGGGGGTGTGTTTAGGGCATCAGGCTATAGCGCAAGCGTATGGAGGGAAGATCGTTCGCGCTAAATATCCAATGCATGGCAAATCATCATTGATTATGCATGATGAAAAAAATGTGTTTACGGGTGTCGCTAATCCGTTACGGGTGGCGCGTTATCATTCGTTAATTGTGAGCGATGAATTTTTTCCTGCAGTATTACGTGTGAATGCTCGCTGTGAGGCAGGCGAAATGATGGCGTTGCGTCATTGTGAATATCCTGTATGGGGAGTGCAATTTCATCCTGAATCGGTGTTAACAGAGCAGGGATACACATTGTTAAAGAATTTTCTGGAAAGGCTCTAATCTATCTTTTCTAATTTAAATCCAAGCCGTGCAAAATGTCCTTCGAGTTCATCAATGTTATTAAACCGAATTTTGACATAACCGCCACCACGTTCCGCATAATCAATATTGACTTGATTACCAACATGTTCTGCGAGCGCTGTCTCTAAATATTTCAGGTTAGGATCGCTGTAGGGATTTTGTTGATCTGGCGGGTTAAGTAATTTTTTTGCTTCTTTTTCAACTTTGCGTACGCTCCAGTTTTTTTGCACACAGAGTGTAGCGAGCCTATATTGATGTTCTACAGAAAGACTAGCAAGAATTTTGCCATGACCTTCTGATAATTGTTTAGAAATCAACAGTTCTTTCACTTGCGTGCTCAATTTTAACAAACGCAGAATGTTTGTAATTGCCGTGCGAGATTTGCCGACTGCTGCTGCTACTTCTTCATGCAAATAATGAAATTCATCAATCAAGCGTTGATAGGCTTCCGCCTCTTCAATAGGATTTAAATCAGCGCGATTGGTGTTTTCAATAATAGAAGCTTGTAATGCTTGTTCATCAGTATAATGACTAATAAGGCAACTAATTTCTCTTAGCCCAGCAAGTTGTGCTGCACGCCAGCGACGTTCGCCTGCAACAATTTCGTAATTACCCGTTATTAAAGGTCTTGCAACAATGGGCTGTAATAAGCCACCTATTGTTTTAATGGATTCCGCTAATTCTTGCAATTGCGTTGTGTCAAAATGACGACGAGGTTGATATTTTCCGCGTATTAGCTGATCGATAGATAATTGTTTCAAGACCGGCTTTACTTTTGTCATAGATATCCTTATTTTAAATTTTTCTGAAAAAAATCCTCAACTAATTGTTGATAATTTTTCGTGGGTTCTCCGTGATACAAATTATCAGTGAAATGCATTTCAGCTTTAGGATTATGACTTAAAGCTTTTTCCAAAGCGGCAGCATGTTGGAATGAAATGACATTATCAGTGCGCGAATGTAATAACAAGATCGGAATATGTAATTGTGTCGCTGCTTGTTCTGGCAAAACATCTTTAACATCTTGGCGTAAAAATAGTATTCCCCATAGTCGCGTGAGTTCGGCCAATGGATAATTGAGTAAGGGAATATGATAGTAAGACTGTGTCATTTGATATAAATTAGCATAAGCAGACTCAGCAACAATGGCTTTAATTTCAGGCATTTTAGCTGCTGTCATGATTGCAACAGAGCCACCCAATGAAAATCCCCAGACGCCCACTGAATCAATGCCGCGACTATGCAAGTAAGTAATTGCTGCTTCTAAATCGAGAACTTCTTGTTTACCAATACTGGTATAAAACCCTTCGCTTTCGCCAAAATATCGAAAATCGAGAAAAAATAAATTAAAATTTTTCAGCAGAAATAAGCGCGATGGTAAGATATTGCCTTTATCAGCGGGATAACCATGCAATAAAATAATTGTTTTGGCATGCGGATGTTTGCTTGGAATGAACCAAGCTCGAAGTTTAACATGATCTTTGGTATGGAGTGTTATATTTTCATAAGGTATTTTGAAAGATGCAGGCGTGAGGGAACTTATGATTCTAAAAGGCCGTATGGCCAGATAAAATCCCATCAGTGATGTGACAAACAAGAACAATAAAATTAAAAAAACAATTTTCATTATGTTCATAAAGGTAGTTTCGAATTTTCAAAATTCGACTTTAAACCTTGCCAACAGGCAAGATAATCTGGTTGACGAAAGGCGGCATGCAATGCAAGCGGTGTCAAACGCCATACATGTTGGGATTCAAACATAAATGCTAAGGTATTCGCATAATATTCAGGCTGCAGTTCAGTTTGAATCGCTTTATAAAATGCATGCACATCAGGTCCATGGGCTGACATGCAATTATGTAAACTTCCCCCGCCTGGTAAAAACCCTGTTTCTTTTGCATCGTAAGTTCCATCAATTAATCCCATGTACTCATTCATGATATTGCGATGATAGTAGGGCGGGCGAAAAGTATCGTTTGCTACCATCCAGCGTGGCGGAAAGATGACAAAATCCACGTTAGCAATGCCGGGCAGATGAGAAGGTGACGTCAAGACTGTAAATATAGATGGATCAGGATGATCGAAGCTCACCGTATTGATTGTATTAAATTGACTAAGGTTATATTTATAGGGCGCATAGTTACCATGCCATGCAACTACATCTAATGGCGAATGATCAATATTCGCTGACCATAATTCACCTTGAAATTTTGCAAGCAATTTAAATTCGCCATCGCATTCTTCAAACGCTGCAACAGGTAGTTGAAAATCACGTGGATTTGCTAATCCATTAGCACCGATCGCGCCTAATTCAGGTAAACGGAAAGGCATGCCGAGATTTTCACACACATAACCGCGCGCTTTATCATGATGTAACAGGATTTGAAATTTAATGCCGCGTGGGATCACTGCCATTTCACCTGGTGCGACATCCAGTGATCCCAATTCTGTTTTTAAACGTAAAGTACCTTCTTGCGGGACAATCAAAAAATCACCATCTGCATTATAAAAATATTCATTTTGCATGGAAATAGTTGCGCTATAGAGATGAATGGCTGCACCTTCGTTGCCTGCCAGTGTAAATAATCCTTGAATAAAATGGGTAGATTTTTCGGGATAAGGTAATGGGTTCCAGCGCATTTGCGTCGGAGGAGTTGCGACTTGCTTAAAGGGTGGCGCTGCTAATTGTTCATGCACGACAGGAGTGAATTCGCCATGGATGACAGATGGGCGAATACGATATAACCAGCTATGTAAGTTAAGATGGCGCGGCATAGTAAAAGCACTGCCACTTAATTGTTCTGTATATAAACCATAAGGTACTTTTTGTGGTGCATTTCTGCCTGGAATCAACACATTTTTCAGCGCTTCAGATTGAAAATAATTACCAAAGCCATGTTGATAATGCAGTGCATTCATCTTAATACCTCGCGCAAAGCAGTTAAAAAGAGTTCATTTTGTTCTGATGTCCCAATGGTAACACGTAAATAAGTTGGCATGTTGTAAGCATGTAATGGTCGCACAATGACACCTTGGTATAATAATTTTTGATAAACCTCGATTGCATCGTGCGTAACATCGAATGTAATAAAATTTCCGAGTGAGGGAATATAATTTATAGTTAATCGTTTTAGGCCTTCCGTCAATTGTTGTTTTCCTTGTTGATTGAGCGCAATGCTATCTGCAATATGTTTATGATCGTGTAATGCAGCTTCTGCCGCTTCTGCCGCAATTGTATTGACATTGAATGGCAATCTGGCGCGATTTAACATATCAGCAATAGCGGGTGATGAGATAGCATAACCTAAACGCAAGGCTGCAAGGCCATATGCTTTCGAAAATGTGCGTGTGATTACAAGATTAGGATATTTTTTTAATAGCTCAAGAGTATTGGGATAATCCGTTTTATCAATGTATTCATGATACGCTTCATCAATGACAATCAGTATATGTGTAGGTACTGACTCAAGTAATGAAATCATGTCAGAGGTGGTGGTGTAAGTTCCTGTGGGATTGTTCGGATTCACGACAAAAATAATCCGAGTATTTTCTCGCACTGCCGCGATCATGTTCGCAATGTCGTGACTGAATTGTTGCGCAGGTACGCTGATTATTTCTGCGTTGTAACTTTTAATTAACAAAGGAATAGTTAAAAATGCATATTCTGCAATAATAGCGGAACTATCTGGGGTTAAGTAAGTTTTGATAATCATTTCCAACACATTTTCTGATCCATTACCCATGGTGAGTTGCGTCGGTTGAATATTTAAAAATTTTGCCAATGTGGTTTTAAGTTCATAACATCCGCCATCAGGATAAACATGCGATTTTGTTAATGCTTTTTGTGCGGCGGCCATAGCAAATGGACTGGGCCCTATTGGATTTTCATTACTGGCTAATTTAATGATGGAAGAAATGGATAATTCACGTTTGACTTCTTCGATAGGTTTGCCAGGTTGATAAGGAATTAAATTGCGAATATAACTGTTTGCGAGTGAGCGAAAATCAGCATCTGTCATGGTTAGGCTCCTCTTCAAGGTTCTTGCGGCCATGCGTCTGTAAATGCAGAAAGTGTTTGACAATGCGCATCAATACGAATCAAAGTTGGATAAGCGCTTATGTCACAGGCGAAGCGTTGCGCATTGTATAACTGTGGAACTAAACAAATGTCTGCGAGAGTAGGGGAGCTGCCAAAACAAAAATCATCAGCTAATTTTAAAGAGACGATTTGTTTTTCTAGCGCAGTTAATCCTTTTGTTATCCAATGATGATACCAATGCATTTTTTTTTCTTCTGATACATCTAATTCTTGCGTAAGAAATTTTAATACGCGCAAATTGTTGAGTGGGTGCATATCTGCAATAATATTCAATGCGAATGCGCGGACTAACGCTTTGTGATAAATATCACTAGGCAGCAAAGGAGGTAATGGCTGTAATTCATCAAGATATTCAATGATAGCGAGTGATTGAGTCATGATTTTTTCGCCATCTTGCAGCGTTGGCACAAGACTTTGTGGATTAATAGTTTGATATTCAGCTGAATAGTGTTCGCCACCATTATTCAATAAGTGTATTGGAATGTCTTCATAGGCTATTTTTTTTAAATTAAGTGCGATACGCACCCGAAAACTCGCAGAAGAACGGTAGTAGTTGTAAAGTTTTAGCATGTTTTAACAACCTTTTGCTTAATCGCCCCAAAAATACTTCGATTATGTTTGTCAAACATTTCAATTTGCACAATATCGCCCCATTGCATAAAAGGTGTTTTTGGTTTTCCTTCCTGCAAAATTTCTAACATGCGTTTTTCAGCAATGCAGGATGACCCTTGGCTGCGATCTACATTGGAAACAGTGCCAGAGCCTATGATCGATCCTGCTGCCAAGGTCCGCGTTTTTGCTGCATGTGCAATCAATGTGGGAAAATCAAATGTCATGTCTGTTCCCGCGTTCGGTTTACCAAATAATTGATTATTTAAATGAGTGACTAATGGCAAATGAATTTTTTTTCCATCCCACGCATCATCTAATTCATCCAGTGTCACAGCAACAGGCGAAAAGGCACTGGATGGTTTGCTTTGGAAAAAACCAAATCCTTTGTTGAGTTCGTTAGGAATCAAATTTCGTAAAGAAACATCATTCACTAACATGGCGAGACAAATGGTTTTTGCAGCCTCATTTACTGATGCACCCATTGCAACATCCGTCGTGATCATCGCAATTTCTGCTTCAAAATCAATTCCCCATTCGATATCTTGTACGGGAATATCATCGAATGGCCCTAAAAAACTATCCGAACCACCTTGATACATTAAGGGATCTGTCCAAAAGTTCGGTGGCAATTCTGCGCCGCGTGCTTTACGTACTAATTCAACATGATTCACATAGGCGCTGCCATCTGCCCATTGGAAAGCGCGGGGCAGCGGCGATAAAACAGGTTGCTCATTAAACGGTAATGTATTTTTTAACGTACCGGAATTAAGTTGCGCATAACGTTCTTGTAATGCGGATTGTGCATCTGACCAATGGTCTAACGCGTGTTGTAGGGTAGGTGCAATATCAGGAACAGGAATAGCACGCGATAAATCTTTGCTAACTACCACTAGTTGACCATCACGCGTGTGATTTTTTAGCGTTGCTAGTTTCATAATTTTTCTTTTTCCATTTTTAAGACACCACGTTTTATTTGGTCTAATTCAATCGATTCAAATAACGCTTTGAAATTCCCTTCACCAAATCCTTCATCACCTTTACGTTGAATGATTTCAAAAAATACGGGGCCTAACATGTTTTGAGTGAAAATTTGGAGTAATAATTTTCTTTCTTTTTCGGTTGTACCGTCGAGCAGAATACGATTTTTGCGTAATTGTTCTAATGATTCGCCGTGATTAGGTAAGCGGTTTTCGATTATTTCATAATAGGTATCGGGCGTATCCAGAAATTTTAATCCGCGTTTATGTAAGTGTTCAACGGAGCGATAAATATCGTTTGTGCCCAATGCAATATGTTGTATCCCTTCACCATTAAATGCCGTTAAAAATTCTTCGATTTGTGATTTATCATCTGATGATTCATTCAGTGGAATGCGGATTTTTCCACAAGCGCTCGTCATGGCGCGGCTTTTTAAACCAGTTAATTTTCCTTCGATATCAAAATAACGCACTTCTTTAAAATTAAAAATATCTTCATAAAATGTGGCCCAAACATCCATGTTACCGCGCTGTAAATTATGTGTCACATGATCAATATAAGTTAAACCAGCGTCATTTCCGGATGAATGGGTATTCGATAACGGTACAAAATGTTGCTGATAGTTTGCCTGATTGTTTTTGTAATCTACAAAATAAATCAAACTGCCGCCCACACCATAAATAGCAGGAATGGTGTAAGTGTTTGTTGAATAAGAACGCGCTCCTTTTTTTACAGCGTAATCGTGTGCAGCATGCGCATCTTCTACTAAGAAACCCATCGCGAACACGGACGGGCCGTGTTGTTTTGCAAATTGACTGGCCGGGCTATGTTGGCTTGCATTGATAATGAATCGAATAGTATTTTGTTGATAAAGTGTAATATCAAGCGAGCGGTGTTTGGCAACCGCGACAAAACCCATTGTTAAAAATTGTTTTTCAAGCACATCCGGCTGTTCGGTAGTATATTCAAGAAAATCAAATCCATTGGTGCCTGCAGGATTGTGTGGTTGCATAAGCTCTCCTCTTTGTTTACGCTAGCATTATATAGTATGCAATTTTTTTGCAAAAGGATTAGATGAATGTCATACAAACAAACATCGTATGTTGCAAGACCCGTGGATGAAACTGGCGTAGCACATTATACGGCGGATGAAAATGAAGTGTGGCATGATTTGATCACTCGACAGCTTGCGGTCGTGCAAAATCGTGCCTGCGATGAATATATTCATGGATTGCAGCTACTGGATCTTCCGAGCGACCACATTCCACAATGTAAAGAAGTTTCGCGCGCGTTACAACAAGCAACCGGTTGGACATTAGAGCCTGTGCCAGCCTTGATTCCGTTTGAACGTTTTTTCCATTTATTGGCGGATCGTCGTTTTCCGGCTGCTACGTTTATTCGCAGACGAGATGAGTTGGATTATCTGCAAGAACCTGATATCTTTCACGAAGTATTTGGCCATTGTCCATTGTTGACTAATCCTGCTTATGCTGATTTTACACATACGTATGGTAAATTAGGTTTGAATGCAAGCAAGGAAGATCGTGTTTTGCTCGCGCGGCTTTATTGGTTTACGATCGAATTTGGTTTGATTAAAGGTGATGGGGGATTGCGTGCTTATGGCGGCGGTATTCTTTCATCAAAAAATGAAACAGTGTATTGCCTAGAAAGTGCAGTGCCAGAACGCAAACCCTTTGATGTGTTAGACGCGTTACGTACACCGTATCGCATTGATATTATGCAGCCGATTTATTTTGTGATAAATCATTTTGATGTATTGTATGAACTAATTGATATGGATTTAATTGGCTTAATTCGTGAGTCGCGCAAACTCGGCGAATATGCGCCAGCTTATCCTGTTAACGGAGAATAACATGAATGAAATATGTGATTTACAAGCAAAGCATTGCAAGCCTTGTGAGGGGGGCGTCTCACCGCTTGGCAAAGAAAAAGTAAATATGCTGTTAGCTAAATTAAAAAATTGGGAAGTGAATAAAGAAGGCACGATAATTCAGCATCGTTTTCTGTTTAAAAATTTTTATAAAACGATGACGTTTGTGAATGCTGTCGCCTGGATTGCGAATCAGGAAAACCATCATCCTGATATGGAAGTCGGTTACAATTATTGTGTGATTCATTATACAACGCATGCCATCCATGGCTTGTCAGAAAATGATTTTATTTGCGCGGCGAAGGTGGATGCGTTGAATGTCGATTCGGTATAATTTATTATTTTCTTCCCCAATTCCATGGAAATAGTTTGCTACCCTGTTTATTTTGGGAAGGTGTGGATGGCGGTGTTGAGGTACTATTACTTGTCTTGCTCTCTCCGCGACCAAACAAACCGCTTTGAGAAGGTGAAGAAGGCGGTGAAGAACTGACAGAAGAGAGTGAGCTAGGTCGTCGTATTAAAATTTTAGATGTTTGCTCTTGTTCTGGAGCTACAAATTTTTGTTCTATATGAGAAAGACTTCCGATCCAATCCTCGCGCTTTTCTGTCCAATCATCCAACAACGTTTTTATTCTATTTCTTGCTTCATAACAATAGGTGGGAAGTTTATTTTTTTTACCTTGTGTTCCTAAATGTATATTTAAGAATGGTATCTCAAGAAAAATTTTTCCGCCAAATTCTTTTCGAAAGAGTTTAATCTTTTCTATAAATTTGTTAGAATCTTTTTGTATTTTGTCGCGCATATTTTTTTCTTTAGCTTTATCTAACAACGATTTTTGCATAGTCTGTATTTGTGCAATATGTTTATCTAATTGAGCTACTAAATTCTGTTTCTCTTGTTCCCATAACGTATTCATTGTTTTTATAGGAAGAAATGCCATATAGGTATTTTCTATGTTTGCCCAATTAGCGTAATATTGATCAATTAACTTTTGTTGAATCAATTTATTGGGATCTGAATTGGCAGCCATCACAGTAGCAGCAAAAAAGCGCTCAATATTTTCTTGTGCTATACTATTTTTTGATAAACATGTTTTTATGAAGTGAACTTGCATTTCGCACAATTTCCATGGATTTTCTTTATATTCGGCGATAATTTTTTCTTCCTCATTATCATATTGTTCAAGTGAAGATAAAGTTTTATGCATTCCTATTATGATATCGCGATTGTTATCGACTAATGTATCGTAATGATCAGCAGAGTAATTGAAATCAAACGAATTGATCATTGCTTCATAAAGCAATATTTTATGTTTAGATGAATTGGCTAAGCATTCTTTTCTAACTATTTCTTGATATCTTTGAGATTCCTCCAACATAGGGTCGAAAATTAATTGAGCGCAATATGTATTGTGTAAAGCAAGTCCGGCCATAAAAATTCCAATTTTATTTTGTAATTGTATATCGGATTTTTCTTCATTATATAAATCATATAATGATTTTAAAATAATTTGAGTTTTGTCTTTGTCCGTAATTTTTTCTTCTTTATGTTCTTTTTTATCGATTAATTTTTCTTGTAAGGTTGCTTTGTTTATATATCCTTTTTTAAGAATGATTTCAAATACAGCTAGATTAATTTTTGCTTGTAAGTCATTTTCAGCTTTGTCTAGTATGGTAAGTAAATCTTTTGGATCAAGCATTTCTAATGTGTTAGCAATGCGATTCTTGAAAGTTTCAGGATCATCAGGTAGTTCATTCATTAGAGTTCTGATATAGAAGCTTGGTCCATAGTTAAGTTCGTTTTTTTTGTTCAACATGAAAGGTATAAAATCTGTTAAAGCAAGCTGGGTTATTAATTCACGGCACAGCAATTTGTCTTTTTGAGTGCTTTTTGCATGTTTTGATAATGTATTAATTATCGATAATAAATGATCGAAATTTTTTGCATTGACAAGATTTACCGCAATATTATGCGCATCTTTAAGATAAGCTTCTCTGTTTTCCTGTTTTTCATCCATATCTGCTACTAGTGCAGCCAAACGACTTTTTATATCCAGATTTAAATCAGGATAATCTTTTGTATCTCTCACTGCATTGATCATACGTAATAAATCACGTGATTCCAGCAAGCGCATCGTTGAGCGGAATTTAAAATTTTCTAAGTCAAATGTCGATGTTTCCATGTAATTTTTAAATTCGTTTTTACGACGTTCAATAATATTTAATTTATTAATACATTCTTTTTGTATTTTTCTAACTAGACCAAGTGTTCCTGTGTTTGGAAGAGGAACAAGAACATGAGTGTGGCCACTCTGAGATCGAATTTTTTCATCAATTTCTTTTAATTTTGTTAGAGATAATCGATTTTTTATTGATATGTTCTCTGCATTAACTTCTTGTACATACTGATCAAGTCCGAATGCTTTGATTTCTTTTTGGTCCTCTGATATTATTTTACCTATGCCGTCTTCATCAATGTAATAGAGTTTACCTGGCGACGTAACGACAACGGTATTTTTTAAGGCATGATGATGAGGTAATTCCCACATTATTCGTAAATCACACCCTTTATCTGGAAATCGAAAACCACTAATGGCTGTAGGATTGGTTAGAGGGGAAAATAATTTTGTCACGCCTAATTGAAGTGTTTTAGGTGTGTATGTTTTCATTAACGTGCCTATTGCTGTTAATGTTCGCCATGAGGGCGTTGATGTATTTGATATATGTCTATTTTCTTCTTGTGACTTATTTGACTCGATTAATTTTTTTAAAATTATCTGTAAGCCTTTCGTAATATATTTATTTTCTTTTTCTTCTTGTTTTTTTTCTTCCATATTTTGTATGGTGGCGATGAGTTCTTTTTGCTTGTCAAATGAAATTTCTTTAATAAGTAATTTTATTGTTTCCTCTGCATTTGTTTTATCTGGTTCTTCATTAGCTAATCCATTATTAATAATTTTTTCAAAATTTTGTAACGTATTCCAAAGCAATGTATCTTTTTCTGTTTTGTTATCAGGTAGAGTTCCATAAAGATAATGCTCTAGATTGGTTTCTATATTTTTGCAGATTTCTTTAAGATCATGTAAGCGGTGCTGTTCTATGTCATCTTCTTTTGAATCCAACATGAAATGAGGTTGTAGTGAATTGATAAACGGATTTTCAAAATAAATATTATTATCTAGGTAAATATCTCTTATTTTATCGAATGCATCTCGTAAAGGGTTTAGTATGGCACCAGGTTTTAGATGATGGGTGATCTCAAACTCTTGTATCGCATGAGTTGGATTACCATCAAATTTTATAATTTCTCTTGTTGTTCTTAAAAAATTGACATAGGCATCTTTTGTTGTTCTGTTTTTCATTTCTTCATATATGCCATTCCAATCAAGCAGCCAGTAATTATTAAGCGCTTTTTTAACATGGGGTACCGCATTATAGTGAGCATGAATTATTTTTTTCCCTTTGTGCTGATAATAACCCCTTACAATTCTATTAATTGCCCACATTATGTTATATAGCGCTTTCACACTACGAAAAACGGGTGGCTCGTTATTTCTATCTTTATATGAAACGTAAACAAGATAGCCATGTTGATCAAAATCAACTTGACTAAATTTCATGTCCTTCGGAAATGTTTTTTCCAATTCCAGCATTAATGTTCGAAAGGGGTTTAGAATATAACTTAATTCAAAATCTCTTATCCTTTCTGGATTAAGGGAATATATTTCTTCTTTAATAACGGGTGGTTGTTCATATTTTTTTGCAGAGATGACAGGAATTGATTCGCGATAGCCTGAAAGCGAATAGATTTTCTCAGATATTCCATTTTTAAGTGCATTAAATATTGTTTGAGTATTATTAAAAATAGTTGTCCAGGAGAGATTAGTATAATTTGTTCCATTTAAGGTATCTATAAGTTTGCTAATTTCTGTTTTTATGAAAGCTAATTCTGTTAAAGATGAAATGTTTGAAATGCTTGTATAAGTATTCTTTAATTCTACAAGAAGTCTTGCAAAAGTCACGGCCTTTATGCCGATGTCTTCTTGTGTCCATTTGTTTAATTCGTTCATTGCTTTAATGGATTCTTCTGCATGGTATAATGCAAAAAAGCAATTTTTTAAATCTTTAATATCAGCAGGATCGGGTTCTTCCACTTTTTTGGGGACAAAAGCTTTTTCATCTTCCCATAAATGTTGATTGGTATAATCAGACATGCTCAATTGGATTTGTTCGCCAATTTTTTTGCGAAAAGCATTAAGCTGCTCTGCAGACAATTCACCCCATCCAGCTTCTCTTGGATCCATGCTCCCCTCCACGTTTGCCTAAGTATTTAATTATAAAAATCTTATTATTTAGATTAATTATAGGTCAAAAAGCTTTAATTATGCTTAAATGTAGGAAAATGGGGTAGGAAAGTGTATACTAGAAGATCTGCTAAGTAATTGAATATAATGGTTATGCAATAAAGCCAATTTCATGTTTGCTCAATCTGGCCATCATAGCGCCCTGGGGACAAGATATTATTTAAATCGACGGATTTCTTGATTGATTTAAGTAATGCTAAATAATGCGTATTTGCAGCATTAAATTGATCCATCGAGGCAATATTTAATCGAAATGAATAATATCCTTTTTCTTGTAATATTTTAGTTAATTGCGCTTGGCATTCAAGCGCACGTTGATCTTCTATGTGGTTATCGCGATCAAAGCATAATGTAATATGAAATTGCAAGATTCGAGGACGGGTTGAATACGCTGTGATGTTAGGCTCAAACCCATGCTGCAATATCATTTCTGTTGATAATCTAAAAATAGTTAACGCATCTTCACCTGTAAAAGGACAGCATGGATTGATGCTAAGGAATCCACATCGATCTTTATCTAAGTCAACTTCAGCTGGATTTTTAGGAACATCTTTTTTATTCCTCCAATAAGGTCTTGCCAGACCAAGACCGGTAACGTTTCCTGACATTTGCTTAAAAAGATTCAGTAAGTCATTTTTATTTTTACATGACAAATTGGATTCGTTTATTAATTCTTTTTTGTCCCATATATTGAGTGTCCCAACATTCGGCAACGTTTGTTTTATATAGGATTGTAATGCAGTGACTTCTAATTCGGTTCCCCATAAACCGAAAACAGCTGTCCATTTAGCTATGCCAAGTTCATTGCATAGTTTATCTGTTACATTGCTACTCAGTGGAGTGTCTTTTTTCATTAAATCCCACGGATATTTTCCTAATGCTCTAACAAGAGAAACAAAATGATTTAAAATATGCGGCCCAGCTTTTAGTGTGAAATAGCTGGGCCTAATCCCCATGAATCCAGATTTTTTGTTTTGCAATTTGGGAAGGCACCATAACCCGTATCAATGATTTCTCCATTAGGCAATACAACTTGTAAATGACAGCAATGTGATATTCGGTCGCAGTAAGGTGTTGTGCCGTGGCCTCTTTCCATCGCGTTACCAATCAAGCTGGTATGAGGGCTAGAGGCAACTGTATCAAGCCATAATGTCCCTGAAGTTTTTTCTTCTAAATAAGAGAAAAGTTGGGACTGAGTAACACCAGGTTCAATAATGACGTATGCTAATTTTTCATTTAACTCAAGAATTTGATTCATTCTGCTAAGATCAATAATCACTGAATCAGTAGTCACTGGAACTTTCGAACCATAACCCCAATTTTTTCCGCAACTGATTGGATAGATGGGAATTAAATATTGATTAGCAATTTTGACACATCGACTGACTTCATCTGTATTTTTAGGGTAGAGAATCGCTTTTACAGTTTGTGTTGTGAAGAAGCTAGTAGTTTCAGCGAGATGAATTTCTTCCTTGCTCATGTTTACCCATTCAGGCCCAATTATTTTACGCCAAGCATGAATGGCTTTTGATGTATTAGACATTACTTTCACCGCTATACAAATTCCATGCTGGAAAATAGGTATGAATTTCTTTTTTACCTTTAATGAATTGTGGTTTCAAAGAAATGGATTTTGGAAAATACATATCAAGCAACTTGCCAAATTTATTATTCAACGAGGTGATGAGCTTAGTAATATCCACTTCTAAATAAGCTTGAGATACGCATTTTTTTTGATACAGTTCGCATTGAAAACACATGGATTGCCATTCTGGATTGATTTCGGAAGGAGACAGGATTCGATAAAATCCACTATCAGCATTATGATCAATTAAACTTTGATTATGTGAAGCTTCCATTCGTATATAGGATTTTGTAATACCTCGAAAATCAAGAATAGAATATACGGCATGTTTTAAGATTAAACTGAGATGAATTCCACGATAATTGGGTGTTAAGAATAGAGAAAATGTTTCTGGAAATTGCGGATTATGCTGATAATCAAAGCCCATCCACCCCACAATTTTGTTGTTATAGTATGGGTCTTGTAGTAATACCAGTTTGGCTGTTGGCATTAATCTAAGGTTCATTGTTTGTCTATGCTCGCCAAGCATTATTTTCATAATGTGTTCTTTTTCATATTGATGGGCGATTTTTACTAAAAAATCCATCCTGGGGCGTTTATTTAAAAGCAGATGATGTATTTTATTTATTGCCCCAGGTTTTCTTTGGATCATGATAACCACTCCCATAGTTATTGGTATTTTAATTGATAATGAGATATTAATTAATTATATTGATTGTATTGATATAATAGATAAAAACTATGATAAAATTATTCTTTATGTATCGATAAGGTCAGAAAATATGGCTTCACAAGCGGAGTTACGATATTTTATTGAAGTGGCAAATTCTTTGAATCTTTCACGTGCGTCAGAAAGATTGGGTATCAGTCAGCCTTCGCTGAGTGTTGCCATTAAACGTTTAGAAGGTTCAATTGGCACGGAATTATTGATTCGTCAAAAAAGAGGCGTTGCTCTTACTCAAGCAGGGAAGCAATTGTTAGCGCACGCAAAACAGTTATTACAATATTGGGATGAAGTTAGATCTCAAGCGCTTGCATCACATCATGAAATACAAGGTAATTTTATCTTGGGATGCCATCCTTCATTAGGCTTAAGTTATCTTTCTGGTTTTTTACCTGAGTTGCTATTAACTTATCCGAAATTAGAACTTCAATTAAAGTATGATATATCGCGTAAAATTACAGAGAGCGTGATTAACTTGTCGATTGATGTTGGCCTGGTTGTGAATCCAGTCAAACATCCTGATTTAATTATTCATAAATTAAAAGATGATGAAGTAACTTTCTGGAGTTCCAGCAAAATAAAAAACAAACATCAAGATATTTATTCGGGGGACGCAATGATTATTTGCGATATTGAATTAACACAAACTCAATGGCTTTTAAAAAATCTTCAAAAAAAACATATTAAATATACTCGTTTACTGACTGGTTCGAATCTTGAAATGATTGCTAAACTAATCGTCAATCATTGTGGTATAGGCATTCTTCCTGGTAGTGTTGCCTCATCTCTGTATCCACAACTCATTAAACCCATTGCGAAGATGCCCGTTTATCATGATGAGGTGTGTTTAATTTACCGGCATGAAAATCGCAACATTAAGGCTATACAAATAATAATTAATGCAATCAAGACTTATTTTAAGAAAATATAAAATTCCCATAGTTTTTTTCTATCTTAATTATAGAATCACACATATTTATATATGAACGTTTATTTATTATAATTTTAAAAATGATGCTTTTTGGAGAACGTTATGAAAAAAAATATTTCGATTTTCGTGATTATTATATTGGCGTTTGTGACGCATATCGCATATGGATTGACAAGTGACAAGCAATTAGAAATAAACAAACGTAATGTTGTGGAATTTTATAATGTAGCGATTAATCAGAAAAACTTTGAGGCTGCGAAAACCTACTTTGGCCCAAAGTATATTCAACACAATCCAACCGCGGCTGATGGTATTGAAGGTTTTAAAGCATTTATTCAATTTTTACGTGATAACTATCCTTATGCGCATAGCGAAATTAAAAAAGTATTTGCCGAGGGTGATTACGTGATTTTACACGTACATTCTATCAGGGAACCCGGCACACGCGGCCGAGCTATTTTTGATTTATTTAGATTAGAAAACGGCAAAATTGTAGAGCATTGGGATGCTGTACAAGACATTCCTGAAAAATCCGCGAATTCGAATGGAATGTTCTAGATTTATTTCATCAGATAATCAGAATGGTTTTAAATTTTTCTTATTAGATAATATAGGCTCAGGGTTGTTGGCATAATAAAGTTCAAAACGTCCTTTGACATGTTCTGTGTATACAGCCTACATTCCTAGGACTTTCAGTTAGTTTTTCTGAATTAGAAAATTAAATTATGGCCTATAGTATGAAAAATGAC
>CAZAEO010000024.1:0-20433 GCA_964484285.1 uncultured Coxiellaceae bacterium
GCGATGACAAAGCCGAGTTTCCATGTTTTTCTACGAAAAACTGCGTAACATGAGTAATTTAATTAATTCAACTGCCAGGGTATCCAGCTCTAGAAATTCAGTCATCGTGGCTTTATCTGCCGTTAATACGATATTGGCTGCTTCTTTTCGGGATTGACAGAGTTGCGGATGATTTTCAATGTCTTTTTTTCTTGAGCTTTTATTTTTACTGTATTTATTTCTTTAACCAAATTTTCTGGTGGGATACGGGCTATTAATTCGAGGCGTCGATCAAATTGGGAAATTTCTCCTACAAGCAATGCTTGCAGCCCCATATGAGCCACCCCAAAGCAAACACCCCTCTCTTCAGCAGCATAGCCTAATGCTTTCATGCTGCTAATAAGCCAACGCTGCTTCTCTGGAATTCTTGTTTGTGACATGTCTCTATTCCATTCGTGTAGTTTCACCTTTTATTATCTTTTAAATTTGGGTGTATCAACATTATTTTGTTTGATTTTAGCATTGAAGATATCAACAATTTTTTGTTGGTTCATGGCAATAGCGAGTTCACGTGCACTGATACCATTTGTTTTTTGATGACTGTCTGCGCCGTTCTTAAGTAGTAATTCAACTAATTCGACGCGCCCCAGAAAAGCCGCAATATGTAATGCATTCATGGGGAGAAATGGCAATGGAAGCTTTTCTTCATTGACTAATAATGCGGTTAGCGCATCTTTTTGTTGCGGTGTTTTTGCTAATTTAAGCAGGTTTGACACGCTAATTGACATACAAGTATCTACCGTTGCTCCTGCATCAAGGAGTTCTTTTACTGTGTCAATATGGCCTTGTTGCGTCGCAAAAAAAAGCGGTGTTGCTCCATCTGTACGTACTTGTCTTGGGTTTGCGCCACTTGCGAGTAATATTTTTACGATATTAAGTCGGCCATTGAAGCTGGCAGTAAATAACGGTGTTTCATGATTGGCAAGCATTGCATTGGAATCCGCACCCTCTTGCAGTAATTTTTTTGCGAGCTCCGCGCGATTTTCTTCAATAGCAATAAAAAGACGCCAGCTTTGTATAGTTTTGTGCGTGGAATCTACATTATTTTTTGCTGTATAAATTTCAGTGGCAAACATAACTGTTTTTTGTGGTTTTTCTAATGAAAACTCAGTCATCATTTTATTGGCGAGATCAGCTATATTTTTTTCGGCTAAAATTTGCATCGGTAATGTATTCGCATTAATGAAATACCATTGTTCTTTTTTAGGATCATAGCTAATAGTAATGGAATGATTTATGCTAGATAAAACTAATGCAACAGGATGGGGCACATTTTTTATTGCACTGCTAAATCCATTTAAGTAAACAATGAGCTCTTGCTCAGTGTATATTCCGAGAGAAAAATCACTTATTTTAGCCATACCGCCTTGTTTTGCAAGTTTTTCTGATTGAATCAAAGGCGCGGTCAACTCTGCATTCTGAATGTGAGGTTTTGCTTTTTCTTCAAACCAATCGGGATATAGATTAGGTTGTTGATAGAGCTCAATTCCTTCAAAAAAAGCAGGAATTTCTAACATTAATTTATCATCTTCAGTGAGCATTTCGTTTTTTTCTTGTTTTTGTTGGATCTTATTTATTCTTTCAGCGAATTCGCTAGCAAAATTTTCAAGTGGGATGTCAGCGATTAATTCAAGACGACGATTAAATTGATCTATTTCGCCTATCAATAAGGCTTGCACAGCCATATAGGCTATGCCAAAACAAACACCTTCAGCGTCAGCAGTATATTTCAATTGCCACATTCGCTGGATAAGCCAATCTTGTTCTGTAGGAATCCTTGCTTGTGACATGATTTTCCTATTTAGTGCCTGATGCTTCATCCCAATTTTTACCAACGCCGATATCAACGAGTAATGGAACTTTCAACTGTGCAGCATTCATCATGTGTGTACGAATGACATCAATCAGTTGATCTATTTCATTATCTGCTACTTCAAATACCAATTCATCATGTACTTGCATAATCATTTTTGCAGAAGTCGGGTGATGTTGCAGCCAATGATCGAGTGAAATCATACTGCGTTTAATAATGTCTGCTGCGCTGCCTTGTAAAGGTGCATTAATTGCGGTACGTTCTGCTGCTTTTTGTCGCATCATTTGACTGGAATTAATGTCAGGTAAATAAAGACGTCGTCCAAAGAGTGTTTCAACAAAACCTTGTTTATGTGCCAATTCACGTGTGCTGTCCATGTAAGCTTTCACCAACGGATAACGAATAAAATAACGATGAATATAATCTTGTGCTGCATCACGATCGATGCCAAGTTGTTTGGCTAATCCAAATGCAGACATACCGTAAATTAATCCAAAGTTAATGGCTTTCGCAGCGCGGCGTTCTTCTGTTGTCACTTTTTCAAGTGAGATACCAAGCACTTCTGCTGCGGTAGCTTTATGAATATCCAGATTTTGGGTAAAAGCATGTAATAAATTGGGATCATTCGAAATATGCGCCATGATGCGTAATTCAATTTGCGAATAATCCGCGCTAATAAGTTTATAACCTGTGGGCGCAATAAATGCCTGACGAATGCGACGGCCTTCTTTGGTGCGTACCGGAATATTTTGCAAATTAGGATCAGACGATGATAAACGACCGGTTGCGGCTCCCCATTGATGGTAAGATGTGTGAATTCGTCCAGTAGACGCATTGATCTGTTCCGGTAAACGTTTTGTGTAGGTGGTCATTAATTTGCTGAGCGCGCGATATTCAATAATAAATTTGGGTAATGCATAATCATGCGCGAGTTCTTGCAACACTGCTTCAGCCGTTGACGGTTGTCCGGTGGGTGTTTTTTGTAAAATAGGTAATTTTAATTTATTGTATAAAATAGCTTGTAATTGTTTTGGCGAATTTAAATTAAATTCACCGTCTGCTAAAGTAAATGTTTCTTGTTCTAATTCAGCTAATCGTTGTTCTAATTCTTTGCTTTGTTTAAGTAACATGGTTGCATCAATCAAAACACCGTTTCTTTCGATTCGAGCAATAACAGGTATGAGCGGCATTTCAATTTCGGTAAATACTTTTTTTAAACTCGGTTCTTTTTCAAGCCGCGGCCAAAGTGTTTTATGCAGCTGTAAAGTGACATCTGCATCTTCTGCTGCATAAGTCGCTGCTGGCTTGATAGCAATTTTATCAAAAGTCAATTGCTTAGCGCCTTTTCCTGCAATATCTTCAAATGAAATGGTGCGCCAACCTAAATATTTTAAGGCCAGTGAATCCATGTCATGATTGTTGCTACCGCTATCTAAAATATAGGACTCGAGTAGAGTGTCATAACCAATGCCTTGCAAATGCACGCCATGATTGGCTAATACTTCCATGTCATATTTAATGTTATGACCCATTTTTTTTAAGTGTGGATTTTCCAGCAGTGGTTTTAATTGGCGTAATACGTTTTCTCGATTTAATTGTGTGATGGGGCTATCGTGCGCAAGTGGAACATATGCTGCTTTCCCTGCTTCAATCGCAAAAGACACACCAACAATTCTTGCATCCATATAATCAAGGCTAGTTGTTTCTGTATCAAAGGCAAATGTTTCGGCGTTGTTTAATTTTGTCACCCAGTCATTTAGTTGTTCTTCTGTGAAAATCGTTTCGTATCCTGCATATTTTTCTGTAGGATTTTGCGGATTTTCTTTAAGTAAGGCATTTAGCCAACTTTTAAATTCTAATTCACGATAAAGTGCAAGCAATTTTTCTGTATCAGGTAAGGTACGTTGTAAATCATCAATGCTTATTTTCAAATTCACATCGAGTTTGATGGTTGCAAGTGTTCTTGCCAGTGGAAGTTGTATTAAGGAAGCACGTAAATTTTCGCCTACTTTGCCTTTAACCTGATCAGCATTTGCAATGATATTATCGAGTGAGCCATATTCCAATAGCCATTTCACAGCGGTTTTAGGCCCTACTTGCGGTACACCTGGAATGTTATCAACGGTATCGCCTACTAACGCTAAATAATCAACGATGCATTCAGGAGGGATACCAAATTTTTCTACGACAGTTTGCGGATTTAAAATGGTATCTGTCATGGTATTGATCAGCGTCGTATGCGTATCCACTAATTGCGCGAGATCTTTATCGCCCGTAGAAATCAGTGTTTCCATTCCGTAGTTTTTTGCTTGTTTTGCAAGTGTGCCAATGACATCGTCAGCTTCAACACCTTCTTCAATGAGCAAAGGAATGCCTAAGGCACGAATGACCTCATGGATGGGCGCAATTTGTTGGATTAACTCATTTGGCATAGGCGGGCGATTTGCTTTGTAATGTTCATAGAGGGTTTCACGAAATGTTTTTTCTTTAGAATCAAAAATAACGGCAATGTAGTTAGGTTCATATTGAGTGAGCAAGCGCTGCAACATGTTGATAACGCCATATATAGCACCTGTTGGAAAACCTTTAGAGTTGGATAAAGAAGGTAATGCGTGAAATGCACGATATAAATAAGAGGAACCATCCACTAAAATCAAAGGTTTCGTTTTGTTTTTAAGCATACAATAACTTTTCCCATTCAGGTTTTTTTGTGTTAGCGCGTTATTCTAACCTAGAAATAACAAATATGCGCGTTTCCCATTTTTCCGTAACCTATTGATTAAATTAGGAACATATTTTTTCTGAACACCCTTAATTGATCAATAAATGCACTATACTAAATAGGATTCATTATTTTTTATCTTTCTGGAGAATTGCAATGAATATGTCTTCCGTAATGAAAGTGTTTGGTATTGTGTTTGTGGTATTAGGAGTGGTCGGGTTTATTCCTGGATTGACGAGTAATGGAATAGTGCTTGGTATGTTTTCAACGGGTGGAATATATAGTGTTGTGTATCTGTTAAGCGGCATTGTTGCTTTCTTTGCTGTCAAGCAAGTGGATTGGACAAAGTTATATTTGCGCGTTGTTGGTGTGCTTTATGGAATCGGAGCCATTTTAGGATTTGTCAAAGGCGGAAACTTGATTGTGATGCATATTAACACGATGGATAACCTATTATATTTAGTTATCGGTGTTGTTGCATTGTACCTTGGATTTTTGGGCAACAAGTTGTTAAAGAAATAATAGGTTAATGGATAGGATGCAATAGAAGACAAGATCGTTATTTAAAAATCAAAGATCCCCATGCAAAGGTTTGCTGGGGTTTTTTTTGAATACTATGTTAGTATACGGGTCGGTGGATTTGTTTTTGGGAGAGGTAGGTGAGCGCAACGCTTTGGGAAAAGTGTTTAAGTTCTTTGCAGGACGAGTTTCCTTCACAGCAATTTAATACGTGGATTAGACCATTACAAGTCGAGCATGTAGATCAGAAGCTCACCTTGTTTGCGCCTAATCGTTTCGTATTAGATTGGATTAATGAACGTTTTTTAGATCGAATTAAACAATTGATTGGCCAATTTAGCCAAACAGAACCGCCCAGTATTCATTTAGAAATTGGCAGCAAACGTATTGAATCTGAAAAAATAGCTTCTCTGAAGCAGCAAACACCAATACAAACTACTCAGGTGCGTAGTAAAACAGTTTCTACAACGTCGACTGAATTACCTAATTATCAAAGCAATATTAATTCCTCTTTCACGTTTGAGAATTTTGTCGAAGGCAAATCAAATCAACTTGCCAAAGCCGCTTCTTTACAAGTGAGTGAAAACCCTGGTGTGGCCTATAATCCGCTTTATTTATACGGTGGCGTGGGATTAGGTAAAACGCATTTACTGCATGCAATTGGTAATCAAATTATTCATAACAATCCTAATGCAAAGGTGCTGTATTTACATTCCGAACGCTTCGTGGCGGACATGGTGAGAGCATTACAAACTAATTCGATGAATGATTTTAAACGCTATTATCGTACTGTTGATGCATTGTTAATTGACGATATTCAATTTTTTGCTGGCAAAGATCGTTCGCAAGAAGAATTTTTCCATACATTTAATGCATTGTTGGAAAGTCAGCAACAAGTTATTTTGACATGTGATCGTTACCCGAAAGAAATTAATGGTGTAGAAGAGCGGTTAAAATCACGTTTTGGTTGGGGACTTACCGTTGCAGTTGAACCACCCGAGCTTGAGACTCGAGTTGCTATTTTGATGAGTAAAGCAGAATTAGCCAATATTAATTTGCCTTACGAAGTTGCTTTCTTTGTCGCAAAACGCATTCGTTCAAACGTACGTGAATTAGAAGGCGCGCTTAAACGCATTATTGCGAATGCGCATTTTACGGGTAAACCTATTACACTGGATTTTGTAAAAGATGCATTGCGTGATTTGTTGGCATTACAAGATAAGTTGATTACGATTGAAAACATTCAAAAAACTGTTGCAGAATATTACAAAGTAAAAGTTGCGGATTTATTATCTAAACGTCGCAGTCGTTCGGTAACGAGACCACGACAAATGGCAATGGCCTTAGCTAAGGAACTTACCAATCATAGTTTACCGGAGATTGGTGATGCATTTGGCGGTAGAGATCATACAACTGTTTTGCATGCTTGTCGGGTGATGACTGAGCTTAAACAATCGAATCAGGATGTAGAAGAAGATTACACCAATCTTTTAAGAATTTTAACAACATAAATGATGGGTCTAACATATGAAGTTAACTATTCAACGTGCAGCATTGCTCAAACCTTTGCAAATGATTAGCGGAGTTGTCGAACGTAGACAAACGCTGCCCATTTTGGCAAATGTGTTGATCACAGTAAAAGATCATCGTTTATATTTGACCGCAACAGACCTCGAGATTGAATTAATTGGCAGTGCCGTGTTAGATGATGTATCCGAAACGGGAGCTATTACTGTTGCAGCACGTAAATTATTGGATATTTGTCGTGCATTACCAGACGATGCGGAAGTGCGTTTAGCCTTAGAAGGGGATCATGTAGTATTACGTTCGGGTAAAAGCCGTTTTTTATTAACAACGCTTCCTGCGCAAAATTTCCCTAGCATTGAAGAGGTGGCATTTACGATTGAATTTTCCATGAGCCAAGCAAAACTAAAAAAGATGATTAGTAAAATTTATTTTGCTATGGGGCAACAAGATGTGCGTCATTATTTGAATGGTGCATTGTTTGATATCCATCAAGGGACAATGAAATGCATCGCAACGGATGGTCATCGTTTAGCTTTTAGCTCAGTTAGCGATATTCAAGCAAATACTGCTCATGCTAAGGTTATTTTACCGCGCAAAAGTGTGTTGGAATTAATGCGATTATTAGATGCAAATAGCGAAGAAGCGGTCACCATGCGTATTGGCGAGAATCATTTTCGTGTCAATTCGCAAGAATTCATGTTTACATCTAAATTAATTAATGCGCAATACCCTGATTATGACAAGCTGATTCCGCGTGCTATTGCGAATACAGCGGTTGCAGGCCGAGAAGCGCTTAAACAAGCGTTAGCGCGTGCTTCTATTCTTTCTAATGAAAAATTTCGTGGCGTACGCTTGCAGCTTGATCGTGATACATTGCGAATAGTCGCAAATAATCCTGAGCAAGAAGAAGCGGAAGAAACGATTCATATGGAATACCAAGGAAGCGGGATGGAGATTGGTTTTAATGTGAGCTATTTATTAGATGTTGTTTCAACAATTGCCTCAGAAAATATTAGATGGTCATTTAGTGACCCAAGTGGCGGTGTATTAATCGAATCATCGGAAAAAGATGATAGTTTATATGTCGTTATGCCAATGCGGTTGTGATTTTCTAAAAAGCACCTTAGAGCTTAGACAAGAACATGTCGTTAACAAAGTTAGATATAGCAGATTTCCGTAATCTGAGTGCGGTTAAGCTCGATCCTATGGCAAGTGGATTCAATTTTTTATTCGGAAGTAATGGCAGTGGTAAAACGAGTTTAATTGAAGCCATTTACTATCTCAGTCGGGGACGTTCTTTTCGTAGTTCCGTAGTTGGGCATGTCATTCATCATTCAGCAGAAAAATTTTCTATCTTTGCGCAAACGATAACGGAAAACCAATCTGCAATTCCTATTGGAGTAGAGAGGCAACGTAATACCGAGATGAAAGTGCGTATTGCGGGAGAGAATAGCGTTTCATTTGCAGAGGTAGCGCAGCTTCTCCCTACTCTTTTGATTAATTCTAATTGCTATCATTTATTAGATGCTGGCCCTATTTTTCGCCGAAAATATGTAGATTGGGGTGCGTTTTATTTAATGGGCGATTTTCTACGTGTTTGGAAGCAATATGAACGAGTACTAAAGCAGCGTAATGCAGCATTGCGTAATCGGATTTCAAAACAAGAATTACAGACATGGTCAGATGAGCTGGTTCGAAGTGCAACGGAGCTACATAAGTTGCGGGAATACTTTATCCAACAATTACTGCCCTTTTTACAAGCTATGTTGGCAGAATTGCTGGTTATTCCTGGACTAAAAATGAGTTATCAAGCGGGTTGGGATGAGAATAGCAGCTATGAGGAGGCAATTGAGCAGTCGATAGAGAGGGACATGGGGCTTGGTTATACCCAATTAGGCCCACATCGGGCAGATTTTAAGATTACAATTAACCACATACCTCTAAAAGATATCTTATCCAGAGGCCAGCAAAAATTATTCGTTTGTGCTATGATAATGGCCCAGGGAGCACTGTTGCAGCAATATGTAAATAGAAAGCCAATCTACTTAATCGATGATTTGTCGTCAGAGCTTGATGTAGTCAGTCGATCTAAGCTCATTGCTTTGCTTGTAAGGCAAAAGACACAAGTATTTCTTACTGCTGTTGAGCGCGAAATGTTAGCAGACTTCTTTGTTAAAGTCCCTGCTAAAATGTTTCACGTGGAACATGGTGACGTAAAGGAAATGTCCTGATTATGCTGGGAGACATGATGGGTCTCATTCAGCAAGGGGGACGGACGTAGGTAATAATATGGGAGTAATGAAGAGTGAATAGTGCCGCTAGCTATGATTCATCAAAAATTAAGGTTTTGAAGGGGTTAGACGCCGTCCGTAAACGTCCTGGAATGTATATTGGTGATACCGATGATGGAACTGGATTGCATCATATGGTATTTGAGTTAGTTGATAATTCAATTGATGAGGCGCTGGCGGGATTCTGTAATGCAATTTCTGTGACAATTCATGCAGATGAGTCCGTTTCAGTTAAAGACAATGGCAGAGGTATTCCAGTCGATATTCATCCTGAAGAGGGCCGTTCTGCTGCCGAAGTGATTATGACGATCCTGCATTCTGGTGGTAAGTTTGATAACGATTCTTACAAGATATCAGGTGGTTTACATGGTGTAGGCGTTTCTGTCGTGAATGCGCTGTCGGAAGATTTACATTTAACTGTTCGTTTGAATGGCAAGGTATATGAACAACATTATAAACATGGCGAACCGCAAGCTCCTTTGGCTGAGGTAGGAGAAACAACCGAGCGAGGCACCGAGGTTCGATTTAAACCGAGTAAAGAAACATTTACTAATATTCATTTCTCTTACGACATCCTCGCTAAGCGATTGAGAGAATTATCTTTTTTAAATTCGGGAATCCGCATCTATTTAATGGATGAACGCACAGCAAAAAATGATGTGTTTGAATACCATGGCGGTATTAAAGCATTTGTAGAAGATTTAAATCGCAATAAAACACCTATACATTCAAAAGTGCTTTATTTTATTGCAGAAAAAGATCGCATTACAGTGGAAGTGGCTTTGCAGTGGAATGATACATTTATCGAAAAAATATTTTGCTTTACTAACAATATACCGCAGAAAGACGGCGGAACACATTTAGCGGGTTTTCGCAGTGCATTGACGCGGGTATTAAATAATTATATTGAAAAAGAAGGCTATCTAAAAAAAGATAAAATCACAACGACAGGAGATGATTTTCGTGAAGGATTAACCACAGTTTTATCAATTAAAATGCCTGATCCAAAATTTTCGTCACAAACAAAAGATAAATTAGTTTCTTCTGAAATTAAAGCCCTTGTTGAAGCTACCATGGCTGAGAAATTACAAGAATTTTTACTTGAATTTCCACAAGACGCTAAGTTGATAGTATCAAAAGTGATTGATGCTGCACGTGCACGCGAAGCTGCAAGAAAAGCACGTGAAATGACGCGCCGTAAAGGTGCATTAGATATGGCAGGATTACCAGGTAAATTAGCGGATTGCCAGGAAGAAGATCCGAGTAAATCAGAAATATTTATTGTTGAGGGAGAATCTGCAGGCGGTTCTGCTAAACAAGGCAGAGATCGTAAACATCAAGCTATTTTGCCATTGAAAGGTAAAATTCTAAATGTAGAAAAAGCACGATTTGATAAAATGCTTTCGTCGGTGGAAGTTGTTGCTTTAATTACTGCGCTTGGCTGTGGAATAGGAAGAGAAGAATATAATCCGGATAAGTTACGCTACCATAGCATTATTATTATGACGGATGCAGATGTGGATGGCTCGCATATTAGAACATTGCTGTTAACATTTTTTTACCGTCAAATGCCCGAACTTATTGAACGCGGCCATATCTATATAGCTCAACCGCCTTTATATAAATTAAAAAAAGGGAAACAAGAACACTATCTTAAAGATGATGAGGCATTACAGTTATCTTTAGTTCAGTCTGCCTTAGATAATGTGCGTCTCTATCCTGGTAATGATCATTTACCTATCGCAGGCGCCCCCCTAGAGAAATTGTTGGTAGAGCATTTATCGGTTAATACTACCCTTCATCGTTTATCAAGAATTTATCCACGCGCTGTTCTTGAAGCACTTATTTATATTCCTCCTTTAACAGAAGCTGATTTAGCGCAGCAAAAAACAGTAGAAAAAACCGTAGAACAATTAAGACAAAGGTTGCAAACAAAAGAGGATGCCGCAATTCGTTATTCGTTTGAAGTTGTCCAAGATTCTGAAAAGCGTTTTTGGCTACCTAAGGTAGTGGTGACGCAGCACGGGGCTGATCATATCATATTGATTAATAGGGATTTATTTGTTTCAGCAGAGTATCGCAAGTTGATTGAACATGGTGCGAAAGTGCATGACTTACTGCAAGCAGGCGCTTATGTTGAGCGTGGTGAAAAACAGCAACAGGTGAGTACCTTTGCAGAAGGAGTAGAGTGGTTAATGGCGGAAGCAAAAAAAGGCCAAGCTATTCAACGTTACAAAGGGTTGGGAGAAATGAATCCAGATCAATTATGGGAAACCACGATGAATCCCGAAACTCGCCGTTTGTTGCAAGTAACGATTGAAGATGCTGTATCTGCAGATCAAATATTTACTACCCTTATGGGTGATCAAGTAGAGCCACGACGTGAGTTTATCGAAATGAACGCGCTTGACGTGGTGAATCTGGATATCTGATGAAATGGGCAAAGGGAAACACGCCCTTGAAATTTAAGAAAAATTTTTAGCACATCTTTCTCACATATTATATAATGAAGAGATCAGATAGATACTCTATCGTGGTTTTTGTTTGCTCAATCATGAATTAGTTTGAGGAGCAACATGGCTGAAATGATCACGTCACCAGGCGAAACAAAAGACCAAATGGTTCTTTTAGAGCAATTTGCTGCGGCTACTTTTACTAAAGTCATTACGAGTCCGGGCGATCTTGATACAAAAGATAGAGTAATGGATGAAATGTTATCATGGTGCAAAGAGCAAGAAACGCTTGTTGTACTAAAAAGCGCAACCATCCTGTCTTGTGATCCCACTTCCCGTACTGTTCAAAATTGTAAATCATTAATGCTTAGCAAAGGAATCCATCCGGGACAGGTTTATGCGACTACCCCATCATTTGTGAAATTACTATTAGCCAGCGGTCAAGAAGATAGTGCACTTAAAAAACATAAAGGAGAAACGAGCGCTACGTTTAGCGATCAACAACGGCATTTACGTGATTTAGTGATGGAAGCAGTGCAGCAAAATGTGAGCGATATTCATATTCAAGTAAGACAAACATATACTAAAATTCGCATGCGTCAGCATGGTGAATTGCGTATGTATGCCGAATGGTCAGAAAAATTAGGCAGAGAATTAGCATCCGTTGCATTTAATAAAGAAACAGATCATGCTACATCACATTTCAATCCATTGGTTCCGCAAGATGCCTCTATGCCGCTAAAAATTGGCGGGAGAGATATTCGCTTACGTTTAGCAAGTGTTCCGGCGCACGGCGGCTTTGATATGGTGATGCGTATTCTTGCAACGGGCGAAGAAGGTGTAAAAACGCTAGAAGAATTAGGTTACACAACAAAACAAGTTGAAATTATTAAGATGGCGCTTAAATTACCATTCGGTGCGATCATTGTTGCAGGACCTACCGGTTCAGGTAAAACGACAACCTTGGCTGCTTGTATGGAAATGGTTGAGACAACACAAAAACTTTATTCAATCGAAGATCCTGTCGAAAAAGTAGTTGAAGAAGCCACCCAAGTTCCCGTGAATACCGAAAAAGAAGATCGTAGCTTTGCAAGTATGGGTCGTGCTGCTTTACGTATGGATCCGGATGTGATTATCTTGGGTGAAATGCGTGATGAAGACACGGCACATGTGATGATACGCGCATCTATTACCGGTCACTTAGTATTAACGACATTACATACTAATCGTGCAACGGCTATTATTACGCGTTTGGTGGACATGGGAATTTCTCCTGTCATGTTAAGTGATAGCAGCGTATTGCGTTGCTTGTTATGTCAACGTCTTGTTCCTGTTGTATGTCCTCATTGCGCTATTCCACTAAGAACTTCTCCTAAACACCAACCTTTTATTCCAGACTGGGAAGCGGTATTAGGTAAAGAGGTTATTGATCGCGCGCGCGCGCGTGGGCCAGGTTGCCCAAAATGTTATAGTACAGCAGTAGGCGGAAGAACGGTTGTAGCAGAAGTGATTTGGGTAGATGAAGAAGGCCGTCAATATATTCAAAAATCGGACACACTCAATTGGGAAAAATACTTATTAGAAAATGGCTGGATCAATTTTCAGCAGCGTGCAATAGAACTTATTACGGAAGGACGTTGTGATCCTTTTGATGCAGAAAAAGTAGTGGGGCCCATTAACCCCGCAACGAAAGCATCTATTTATAAATACCATTAACTGACTAGTTGAAAAATCATTATGGAATTGAGCGATATTAAAAATTTTTCTGATAAAACCCTGCAACGTTTTAAGCGCATGCAGTTTGGTACGAAATCGCAACTTGCGTTTTTAGAAGATCTTTATCTTTTGATAAATGACGGTATTCCAGCAAATCGCGCCATAGACATGATGGCACAGGCAACGACAGGGATTACCCGTGATGTAGCGTTAGCGATATCACAAAAAATTTCTGCAGGTCAACCGCTAGCTAATGGCATGCAAGATTGGTTTGCCGTGAATGTGGTTGAAATTGTACGCGTGGGTGAAGAAGGCGGAGCATTAGTTGAAACATTTAAATCTGCAATTAAAACCTTAGGACAGCAAAGTGGTGCAATCGCTGCAGTCATGAGCGCGATTACGTATCCTTTGATAGTCATTACCATGGCTTGTTTTATTATTATTTATTTAAATAATTCCGTCTTTACTCAATTTGCAAGTATCAAACCGATGAATGAATGGCCGCAGGCAGGGCGTGATTTAGTTTGGCTTGCTGACTTGATTCAAACGTGGTGGTGGTTACTCATCGCATTCATTATTATGGTGATAGTCTTTCTACGCAGGACTATGAATAATTACGTGGGCGAGCTGCGGCCTTTTTTAGATAATCTTCCTCCATTTAATCTGTATCGGCGATTTGTTGCAGCACGGCTCATGGAAACATTAGGGTTGTTGGTCGCAAACGGTGTGGTATTTAAAAATGCAATTAAAGTCATGCAATATCAAGCGACTCCCTACATGGCTTCACATTTAGTTACCATGGAGCATTTCTTGGCAATGGGCCAGGGTAACATTGCTGACGTGTTATCAACGGGATTGATTGATGATAAAAGTATTTTGCGTTTGCGTGTGATGGCGGAAGTAAAAGGATTTGAGCATGGTTTAGTGCGGATGGGAATACGTGGTGCAGAAGAAAGTACTAAAACACTGGCGCTCATTGCAAAAATAGTAGGTGGATTATTGCTTGCGTTAGGCGCTGCTTTGATTATTGTCATCATCAGAGGGATTTACTTAACGGGTATGGCAATGGGAACAGGGGGATAAACCCAGGAGAATAGTTTGAGACGTAAGCAACAAGGTGTAACCCTGCTGGAACTCATGTTAGCGCTTGCTATTGCGACAGCGGTTTTTATTTTGGGGATAAGACTTTTTGCTGAATATAGTTTTCGACTTCACGAAAGCCAGCTTGAAGCAAACGTAGAGCAATTATTTCAAGCGATGACCCATTATTATCAAGCAAATTGTCGCCGACAGTTGGATGCCAATTCAAATGCGCAATCAACAGGTAGTTTAGATCCTGCCGTCATTGGGAACCAAGCCACTGTTCCGCTTAATATAACTACAGATTTGCAACAACCAGGGTTTCTGGTTAACTGGCGTCCTCTTAATCCGCTTGTGAATGATGCAGCCTCAGGGCAAGGTTATTCTGTGCAATTTAATCGTGCAATGACGGGGGGGCGAGATCCTGCTATGAGTGTATATGCCTGCACGGGGACAGGGGATCCGCCTGCGTGTATTTCCAATACAGGAGGGGTTTTGTTAGATTCTACTCAAGCGCCGCCGTCGGGGTATCTATTTAATCCCTATCGTCCAACGCGCGTGGTTGTCTGGCGCCAACAAGTCACAGTAAGATTATCATCTTCGTTGTCTGCTGCAGAAGTGACACAGATCCGCAATGATTTAAGCGCCGTTTCTGGTGGAGGCAATGATTTGGTTTGGGTGAGAGCAACTACTTTTGTGTCGCCGAATGCGACTTCAGATTTGTGGGCAACGAATCCGTATGTAAAACAATTTAATCGGCAATATACGAATGATGGTATGGCAATGATGGCTGGCGTGCCTAACGAAACAACAGATCCAGCAACGCTTCGAACCTGGTATAATCCAGAAAATTACTTGTGTGGTGGATAATATGGCGAATCGTGATAGAAGCGTAAAAGGGTTTACACTATTAGAAGTCTTATTGGTTTTGGCTATCGCCAGTTCCCTGATTGTTTTAATGTTAAATTATACTACACAAAAATCAGATGAATTGCGCCGCGATAAAACGGTGTTACAAATACAGCAAATTTTGAATGCGGGATTGTCCTTTTATGTGAATAATTCATTTTGGCCAATGCCAAATGCCGTGATTAATAGTACATTTTGTAATGGCGCCTGGAGTGGTACGAGTAATCTTGGTGTATTACAACCTAATTACCTTCCGGCTACATTACAAAATAATTCCTATGGGCAGCCTTATATCATTAACTGTAATAACCCAGGCGGATTTTATGTGCGCACCACAGCAAATACGGTAGCCAATGCACGAGTGATTGCAGGACGATTGCCGCTGGCCTTTATTACCAATGCTGCGGGTGCTGGAGCAAATCCACCAACGCAAGCTGGTGCCTGTGCTACAGGCGGTGCAGGGTGTAACATTGTTGTGGCAAGTGTCACTATTCCGGGACAGAATTTAAATAATGCACGATCCATGAATTTTGCAGGAATTTATTATCATGGTGCATGTGTTCCCGCACCCAATTGTCCGCCGAATATGAGACCTGCAATTTATGTGGCGCCGGTTTCTGTGAGCGGACAGCTATCTTCAACTCCGCCTGGAAATTGCACCACTGATCCTGCTACCTGCCAGAACATACAAGCTTTTCCTATTAGTAGTTTTAATGCTTATGCGAGGGGGTGGACGCTGGCAAATCCTTCTCCTATTCCTTCGTCAGGTTCGGGATGGACAATGAGTGCTTGGCCGCTCAGTTGTGCGCTTTCTAATCCACAGAGCCAGCAGTGCTTATGGCCCGCATCTCCTCTTCCTCCAGCTGATCCTGCAGGGACGAGCTATTGGCGAGTGTGTTTGGCGGTCGTGACGCAAAATGGTCTGGCATCTGCTGCAAATGCGGCGCAGGGAAAGTTGATCGGTTCCATTATAGCGATGACGCGTTGTGTTCCCAATCAAGGCAATGAAGTGCCTGTAGGTTCGTCTATTATGGTATTTCAGCCATCGGGTCAGCCATCTTATCCTTAGAGCCTTAGATTGGGTATGATTAATTTACAAATCCTTTTATCAAAGTGAAGAAAACAATTTTCAAATCAAATAACAGCGACCAGTTATTAATGTAATATAAATCATATTCGATACGTTTTTGCATTTTTTCAAGCGTATTTGTTTCACCACGCCAACCATTGATTTGTGCCCAACCGGTAATCCCGGGTTTGACACGATGACGCTGCATGTAAGTATGAATAGTATGTTTATAAAATTCGTTGTGTTCGATTGCGTGAGGCCTTGGCCCCACAATGGACATGCGGCCTTGTAATACATTAATAAATTGCGGCAATTCATCTAGACTAGTTCTACGTAACCATTTTCCGAACGGAGTAATGCGTTGATCATCATAGGTGGCTTGTGTTACCCATCCTTTCTCTTCTCGATGTTCTATCATCGTGCGAAATTTATAAACTTTAATCAAACGTCCATCCCATCCGTGTCTTAATTGTTTGAAGAAAATAGGCCCTTTTCCGCTTAATTTTATTCCTATGGCAATCAATACTAATAATGGACTAATCAGTGCAAGAATGGTGGCTGCAAGTATTCTGTCTTCAATCGCTTTGACGATGCGGTTTATGCCTGTCATAGGAGTAGAGCGAATGTTGATGACAGGAAAGCCGGCCACCTGTGTAATGGAATGATTCAATAAATCTAAACCAAAAATATCCAGCACAAAACGCGCAGTAATTGTATGCTGATGTAATTCATGCAAAATTTCTCTAACGCGTGGTTCAGCGCGAAGTGGTAACGCAAGCCAAATTTCATCAATTTCTTTTTGAGTCAGATAATCACCTAACTGTTCTGGCGTTTGCATCACAGGAATATTACAAATAGCAGCGGGCTTCTGTTTTGCATGATCATCCAGAAATGTCACAATACGAAATCCTGTCCATAATGCTTGTTGCACTGTTTCAGCTAATCGTGTGCCTAATTCTCCAGCGCCTAATATCACGACATGCCGCTCGTTTAATCCACGTATGCGCATAAAACGTAGAAAAAGCAGCAAAGCACAACGAAATAAGATTAACAACAACAAGGCAGTTGTCATCCAGGTTCCAAACCATAATCGAGAATAGGTCTCGCCTAACTTAGTAAAAAAAGCGAGGCTTGCTAGCAATAAGGCGATGACACACATGGCTTGAAACAAACGCATAAAATGCTGAATGAGTGTTTGACCGCGTGCTGAAGCGTAAATAGTAAAAAAAGAAAATACGATAGGTGTCAGTAGTACACCAATCAAAATAGCGATGAGATAAGAAAGAGACAAATGAATGTGGGTAAATTTAAGATAATAGATTCCCCAGCCGGCTGCAAATAGGATAGTCATATCCATAAAGCGCATCATCATCGACAGCCATCGCGAATATTCTTTTAGTAACCCCTTAGGTAACATCTGTGTCTTCCTAACCCGTTGAGTATTGCATAAGCGTAAAATAGTCATTACGCTTACGCAATATGCATGGAAATTTTCCTTTTATGAAGAACCCATCTATTTTTGTCCCGATCATTCTGTCAGGTGGTACCGGTAGCCGCTTGTGGCCGGTTTCACGTGAGATGCATCCTAAGCCATTCGTCAAATTGGCAGATGGCCAAAGCTTATTACAAAAAGTATTTTTGCGCGCGCATTATCTGCCGAATGTGACTGAAATTATTACTATTACGAATAAAGAATATTATTTCAAAAGCAAAATGGAGTATGAAAAAAACGTGTGGCATGAGATTTTGCCGCACTCTTTTTTGCTCGAACCGTGTGCGCGCAATACAGCGCCAGCGATTGCATTAGCTGTTTTACGCATTTTAGCAATACATGGCCCTGACGCTGTTTTATTAATATTGCCTGCAGATCATTTGATTGAAAATCAAGATGCTTTTTTGCAAGCATGTCAGCAAGCATTCTCGCTGGCCAAGATAAATAAAATAGTCACATTGGGTATTCTTCCCGCGTCTTTGGAAACGGGTTTTGGTTATATTGAATGCGGTGATTCACTAGGCGAAGGTTATCAGGTTGCGGCTTTTATTGAAAAACCGACGGCAGAATTAGCAGAGATGTATCTGCAATCAAAAAAATACTTGTGGAATGCAGGAATGTTTTGTTGTAAAGCGGGTGTTATGTTTCAAGAGCTTAAGCAGCATGCACCTGATTTATTGCAGGCGGCAGAGCTTTGTTGGGAAAGATCACAAAAAAATAATACGGATTTTATCGAACTGGATGAAGCCAGTTTTGCTTTGTTGCCAACTATTTCCATTGATTATGCAGTGATGGAAAAATCGCAAGAAGTAGCAGTTATTGCAGCACATTTTGATTGGCAAGATATCGGTTCATGGGAGGCATATAAAAAGTTGCATCAGGCAGATTCGAATGGCAATACTATTTTAGGTGATGCTATTCTCATTGATTCACAAGATAATTTTATTCATAGCGAAGACAGAATGATTGCTTCAATAGGCATTAATAATCTTGCTATTGTTGATACACCCGATGCTTTACTGATTACCCAGCGTGGACGTACGCAAGATGTGCGGCAGATTGTGCAAAAATTAAAAGAGAATGCACATGAAAGTTATTTGACACATCGTACGGTAACGAGGCCATGGGGTTCTTATGCGGTATTGGAAACGAGTGCTTTTTATAAAATTAAACGTATTGTGGTAAAACCACAACATTCACTTTCATTACAATTACATCAATATAGAAGCGAACATTGGGTAGTGGTAGAAGGAATGGCTAACGTCATTAATGGTGAGCAAGAATATGTGTTAAAAACCAATGAATCGACATTTGTTCCTATGAAAACACCGCATCGTTTATCTAATCCGCTTGATTCAGATCTTATCATTATTGAGGTGCAAACCGGGAGTTATTTGGGCGAAGATGATATTACCCGTCTTGAAGATGTGTATGGGCGAATGAAAGAATGAAAATAGCCATTGTATGTGATTGGTTGGTTACACCAGGGGGTGCAGAAAAAGTAGTAGGCGACATATTACAATGTTTTCCGGAAGCGGATGTGTTTGCAGTCATTGATTTTCTTGCTCCTCATCAGAGAGATTTTCTGCTAAATAAATCTGTGCACACTACTTTCATTCAGCGATTGCCTTTTGCCAAAAAAAAATATCGATATTATCTTCCTCTCATGCCATTAGCGATAGAACAATTAGATTTATCTGATTATTCATTAGTGATTTCAAGTTCACACGCAGTCGCAAAAGGAGTGATCACAGGCCCTGATCAAGTGCATATTAGTTATGTGCATTCTCCTATGCGCTATGCTTGGGATTTGCAACATCACTATTTACGCGAAACCGGATTAGATAAAAAATTAAGTGGTTATGTTGCGCGCTATTTTTTACATAAACTGCGTCTTTGGGATACGCATAGCGCAAATGGTGTCGATCATTTTATTGCAAATTCAAAATTTATTGCGAATAGAATTTTAAAAACATATCGCCGCGAAGCAGAAGTCATTTATCCACCTGTTGATACAACGCGTTTTGCACCATTTCATCACAAGGAAGATTTTTATTTGACTGCTTCACGTTTTGTGCCATACAAAAAAATCGATTTAATTGTAGAAAGTTTTCGTTTGTTGCCAGATAAAAAATTAGTGGTTATTGGTGATGGCCCTGATTTTTTGAAAATCAAAGCAAAAGCGGGAAAAAATGTTGAGTTATTGGGTTATCAATCCACTGATGTGCTTGCCCGTTATATGCAGCGCGCAAAAGCGTTTATTTTTGCGGCGGAAGAAGATTTTGGTATTGTGCCTGTGGAAGCACAAGCAGCAGGCACACCTGTGATTGCTTATGGCAAAGGGGGCGCGCTTGAAACAGTACGTGGAATGGATCAGGCAAATCCGACAGGCTTTTTTTTCTTGGCACAAACAACGGAAGCAATTTGTGAAGCAGTCAAGTTGTTTGAAGAAAATCAATCGCATTTTAGCGTAGAAAATTGCGTAGTAAATGCATCACGATTTAGCAGAGAACGATTTCGTGAAAATTTTAAAAAACTTGTGAGCAGGATCTGTTAATAGGGCTTGTTTACAATCTCCTGCCATGGCTGCGATTTGCGGCGGTGTTGCTTCAGCAGGTCGTTTTAGAGAATCTTTATCTATTGCATAACAACGTAAGAGATGAGGATTCTGTTTGACTAAAGCCAATGCTTTGCCTGCTTTTTTTCTTCGCGATAAGCCAAAGATGGGAAAAGCCTAAGTTCTCTAATCAAAATAAGTAGAATGGTTGAAATAGTCCACTACTTTTTCGATTAATTCAGACTG
>CAZAEO010000025.1:0-19831 GCA_964484285.1 uncultured Coxiellaceae bacterium
TTCCATATTTGCTCGAGATATCATGAAAATTTTAAAATGCAAGCTATTTTCAATGCAATTACCTTGCTCTTAGGCCCTAATCTAATTCATCAGCAGTAGGTTCTGCAGGTGGTGACGTGGTTGGCGACGTGACTGTTGCAGGAGTATTAGAAGGCGGTTGTGTCGTTTGTTGCGGTGTAGTTGATTTATTGCTTGCATTGCTACTACTTATTGGGGGAATTTGCGGAGCAGTCAAGGCGCCTTCTGCTGCTGGGGGTGTCGTGTCTTCTTTTGCAATTTGTTCCGCAGCGATAGCAGTTAAGTGGATAGATAATCCCAATAGTAATATACACAATGTTATATATCGCATAATGCATTCCTTAAATTATTCAGTTGCTATTCGTTTTTCTATAGTACTTGTTTCTGTTCGTACTGCCTAGTACAGTGAAAACCATTATTAACGGAAATTGTATGAAGATGTTAAGAGTTGGACATTACACAAATACCGAACATGGAACGGGTGTATCGGTATTTATTTTTGATCGTCCAGCTCCTGCAGCCTATTATTTGTGTGGCGCGTCGCCGGCGAGTCATGAGCTGCATATATTAGAATTAGATGCAAATGTGCCTTACATTGATGGATTATTTTTTGCGGGTGGTAGTGCATTCGGTTTAAATGCTGTAGCAGGTGTGATGCAATGGTTTCAAGAGCAGGGGCGCGGTTTTCAAACAGCCTATGCTCCTATTCCTCTTGTACCTGCTGCTGCTATTTTTGATTTGGCAGTCAAATCTACTCAAGCGCCGACGGCTTTTGCCGCTTATCAAGCCTGTACGAATGCAACAGAGCATGATGCTTTGCAAGGTCGAATTGGCGCAGGAACAGGTGCTTCAGTGGGTAAACTGATACCGAATGTAGCACGCATGAGTGGAGGGGTCGGTTTTGCTGAAATAACTTTAGCTAATGGTGTGAGTGTGTTAGCTTATGCAGTCGTCAATAGTTTGGGTGACGTGCGTGATAGATCAGGAAAAATTGTAGCAGGTGCACGTTTAGAAAATGGAGAATTTGCAGATTGTGAGCGTTATCTGCTAGCCGGACATAGAGAAATCGTGAGTGATTTAGCTAATACCACTTTAGTTGCGGTATTTACCAATGCAAAATTTTCTAAAATTGAATTAAAACGTATTGCAAGTATAGGTCTTACTGGTATAGCTCGTACTATTTCTCCAGTGTTCACGCGTTGTGATGGCGATATTATATTTTGTGTTTCGTTAGGCGACCGTAAAGCAACTGAAATGACTGTAGGAGCAATTGCTGCAGAAGTGGTGCATCGAGCTATCGTAAGCGCGGTAAGCGATTCTATTGTATTGTGAGATGAAAATGATGTCGTATCGTGTTGCGGCTATTCAAATGAATTCTGGCCATCATGTGCAAAAAAATCTTGTCACAGCAGAAAAGTTGATTGCTGAGGCAGCAGCACAAGGCGCTCAATTAATTGTGTTGCCTGAAATGTTTGCTGTCATGGCGATGGATCAAGTTGATAAAATAAAAATGGGAGAAACATTAGATAACGGACCTATCCAGGCATTTTTGAGTCAACAAGCTTTACGGCATCGTGTATGGTTAGTGGGGGGTACCATTCCTCTAGCAGTACCTAATGTATCTGAAAAAATACATGCAGCATGCTTAGTATTTGATGATCAAGGAAAAAGAGTGGCGCGGTATGACAAAATACATTTATTTGATGTAAGTTTAAACGCTGCGCGGGAATGTTATAACGAATCTCGGGCGGTTACAGCGGGTCATGAAGTCATAGTGGTTACGACACCATTTGGAAAATTAGGTTTAGCAGTGTGTTATGACGTGCGCTTTCCGGAATTATTTCGTGCTATGCATGAGCAACAAGTCCAATTAGTTGCTTTGCCAGCCGCATTTACATTTACAACAGGAACGGTGCATTGGGACATTTTGGTGCGTGCTCGTGCCATTGAGAATCAAGTGTATATGATTGCTGCCGCGCAAAGCGGAACACATGAAAATGGTCGTAAAACCTATGGGCATAGTATGATTGTAGATCCATGGGGCGCAGTCAAAGCGTGTTTACCAGAAGGGCAGGGTATAGTGATTACGGATATTGATTTTCAATATTTACAAAAAATACGTGACGAATTTCCAGTTTTGTCACATCGGCGTGTTTAGATATATACCCATATATGGGTATATAACAAGGAGATATCATGTTACTGGTCGCAATTGTTTTTTTTATTTTTGCTGCACTCTTAGGGTTGGCTATTTTAACAAAAATTTTCAAACATAAATCCACTTACAAACCTGTTGTATTTATCCATGGCACCTTGGCAAGTATAGCATTAATCAATTTAGCAGTTTATGTTGCTCTTGGGCATAAAGATTTGCTTCTTATTGTCAGTTTTGTATTCTTTGTGCTGACTGCGATAGGTGGATTTACATTATTTACGTTTGATATAAATGACAAACAAATTCCTAAAATGCTTGCAGTATTACATCCTATCGGAGGGATTATCAGTTTAACTCTGCTGATTCTCTATGTGGTTCATCGTGTGAGTTAGTCTTTTAAATCATTGTACGATCCATTAATTTTTTAAGCTGTTGCTCAATTTTTTTAGCGGGTAATGGGTAGCTAATAAAATAACCTTGGATGATATCGCAATTTTGTTCTGTTAAATATTCTACTTGTTCAGCTGTTTCAACACCTTCTGCGACTGCTTCCATGCCAAGATGATGTGCAAGCGCGATAAATGCATTGGTAATAGCAGAATCGTTAGGGTTGTTAGGAACACCGATAATAAAACTTTGATCGATTTTTATCGTGCTAAGAGGAAATCTTTTTAGGTAGCTTATTGATGTATATCCTGTGCCAAAGTGATCAATGGTAATTTGTACCCCCGTTGTTTTGATGGCGTCTAATTTTTTTGCTGCTGTTTCGATGTCGCTCATGACGGAGGATTCATTTATTTCTAATTCTAAATACTGCGGATTTAAATTAGTTTCTTTTAAAATTCCATTAATTGTTTTGACTAAATCAGGATGCTGAAATTGTTTTTCAGATAAATTGACTGCAACAACAATATGTTCATAACCTTCATTTTGCCAATATTTATTGGTTTTGCATGCTTCGCGTAATACCCATTCTCCTAGTTGTATAATTAATCCTGTTTCTTCTGCTAATAGAAGAAATTTTGCAGGTTGGATCATGCCAAATTCTGGATGTACCCAACGTATTAATGCTTCTACTCCAATCAGATTACCTTTTTTAATGTGTAATTTAGGTTGGTAATACAGAACGAGCTCATTGTTTTGAATGGCATTCCGTAAGGCGGTTCCTAGCTGTATATATTCATTTGCTTCGAGATGCAGTTCTTCCGTATGAAATTGATAAACATTTCCACCCGCATTTTTAGCTCTGTAAAGCGCATCGTTGGCATAGCCAAGTAAATCTTCTAATGATGAACCATCTTGTGGATAAACGCTAATGCCGATACTCGCTGTGACAGAGCATTCTTGAATAGGTTCAGCGCATGCACGCAAGATTTTTTCTGCGACCACGCTTGCAAATTTTGGTTTTACAATATCATGTAATAAAATAACAAACTCGTCTCCATCGAGTCTTGCTAACGTATCTTCAGTGCGCAATACTTTTTTAAATCGTTCTGCTATGGTTTTTAGTATCATATCGCCAACAGTTGGGCTTTGGTCGGCATTGATGTTTTCGAATTGATCTAGATTAATAAGTAAGAGCGCTAACACTTTATCGTGCCGTTTAGCATAGCTGATTGCCTTGTTAAGCGCTTCATTGAATAGAGCGCGATTGGGTAAAGTAGTCAAGGCATCATATTGCTCAGGATGTGATGTATTTTCAGTATGATGAGTCATTTATCCTCCTGATTTTAAAAGGAGTTTGTTTTATTTACCTTTTTATGTCCTTTATATAATTATTTTGCAAGCTAAGTACAAAAAATGCAATCTAAAGATCAACTTAATCCATTTTTTAATTCATCATCATCGTATCCTTATATGTTATCATATATGTTGGAATATTGTTCTTAATGGGTTGATTAGTTATGTTGAGAAAAATACTTCCCAAAAGTCACGCAAAAAGTGAAGACAATAATCATGTTGATGATTTTAAAGTACTTTTGCATTACATAAATGATTTAGCCAGCCATAAACTCGGATATCCTGTCTCATTACTGACTTATCTTGGCATCATAAATAACAAATCATTGGGAATTGCTCCAGGAAGTCTCGCAAACGTTTTATTAAATAACGTGGGAGATCCTTTTAAGGATTCTGAAACTTCACGTATGGAAGTTAAGAAACATGAACGCAAGTTGATTGCTATTTTGGAAAAATATTATGGCTTACAAAAAAATGAAGCACGCGGTTATGTTACGACAGGCGGTACGGAAGGTAATTTTGCGAGCCTTTGGTGGTCGAAACGGTATTTAATTAATAACGCGCTTGAGCACCTAATTAAAATAGATGATGCAATTAAATTACAAGTAAGACAAGAACAAGAATTACGAGTTGCCTTAGCTAAGATTCCGATGAATAATTATCAAGTGCGTGCAACGCAGTTACAAAAAATAATTGATATTGAGGGCAAAATTAGTATTGATAAAAATACAGTACAACAATTGTTAACGCCCACTGTGTTTTATACAAAAAATCACACACATTATTCTATTCCGAAAATCGCTGAAATTTTACGCTTAAATATTAAACCTATTGGATCCAATCCCGATGGTTCTATGGATTTAGATAATTTTAAAAAAGAATTATTATTGCATAGAGGTGCGCATCCAGATAGTGCAGTGATAGTGATTGCAAATATTGGTACGACTGTAACGGGGGCAATTGATAATGTGCCTGGAATTAAAAAAATCCTCGATGAAACTCGACCGAAAGTAACCTATACTATTCATTTAGATGGCGCGTTAACAGGTTTTGTAATGCCTATCCTAAAACCATTTGGTGATATACCAGATTATTTTGCATCACTTGGTGTAAATACGCTCGCAGTTTCAGCGCATAAATACCCAGGTTTATCACAACCTTGTGGAATTGTTTTAGCGAGAAAACAATTTTTTGAAAAAGCATTTGAAAAAAGCGAAAGAAGTATTGATTATGTTGGTAATATATTAGATGTTACCATTACAGGTTCCCGTTCTGGTTTGAATGTCTTAATGTTTTATCATGCTCTTTGTGCGATTGGGCTTGACAAAAATACTGACAAATTAAAAAAAATGGTGGAGGAAAATCTTTCTAATGCAAAATATTTATATGAACAATTAGTAAAAATATTTGGGCCACAACGTGTTTTTTATCCGTATCATTTTAATGTTATTTTTCCAAAACCATCTATCGAATTAGCTAAGAAATATCAACTCATGTTGACAGGTGATCGTGCAAATATTTGTGTATTAACCAATGTAACAAGAGAATTGATTGATCAATTTATTGTTGAACTGAAATTAGATAAGGGGGTAGTCATGGGTACGCTGCAGAAAAATCAATATACGATAGATACGTTACAAAAACAGCATGTGCGCGAAGTAACAGAGCTTTTTATTAATTCTTTTCGTAATTATGAACCTATTACTAAACGTCTTAACGTGAGTCGTGAAGATTACACACCATTTGTAGAAGAAGTCGTGCAGAAAGCAATAAAAGATGGTATGAGTAGTGTTGCTGTGGATGAAAATAAGCATGTTATTGCATTTATTATTGCAGAAGACATGGCTAATCCATTTATGCCGCATCTTTCTCATTATCCAAAACTAAAACCTGTGTTTGCGTTATTAGCTAAGCTTTCTAAGCCGTTTGTTGATGGTAAGGTATTTTCTAAAGGAAAAGTAGCACATCTTTGGGTTGCAGCAGTGGATCCCAAATATATGGGGCATCATATGTTTACTGAACTTGACGATGCTACTATCAAGATGGTTGCAAAGAAGGGATTTAACTTTGCTTATGCTGAATTTACCAATGAGATCAGTGAAAAAATAATACATCAATTTAAACTAATAGAATTATGTAACAGAATTAAATACGATGATTTTGAATTAGAAAATGGCCAAAAGCCTTTTGCGGGCATTAAGGGCGGTGCTGCTGCTTATTATGCGGCAATTAGACCTGGGGTAAAGCTAGACTCTTTAAAAAATTGCTATACAATGGATACAACACATTGATTGTTGAGGGTTCATTTGTTTAAGTAAATTTTTAATGGGCACTCAGGTGCCCATTCTTTATATGTGATCTTAGGCGAAATAAACTATATGGACATAGTTGCCGATCAGAAGCAGATATCACAAGAAGAAAAAATCCAGATCAAAAACCAAGTGCGATCTGATCTTGTGGATCATCTTTATAGCGGTTGTTTACCCGGTACCCTGTCGGGTTTTGTGATCAGTGTCCTTATTTTTATCGATTTTTATGGCTACACTTCTTCCATTTATATATTAATTACCTGGCTTATTCTTTTTAACATTATGATGGCCACGTTAACCACTATTTATCTTTTCTACACAGGGTACAAATATAAGTTTACGTTATTAACATGGGAATGGGCTTATTCTCTTGGAATGGTAGGATGTGCTATTTCCTGGACGCCAATTATTTATTTCATGCCTGATGACATGACCAGGCAATTTCTCGCATTGATTTTGCTTTTTTTGGCAACGGCCGGGTATGCGACAGGAACAATAGGGCAATTTCGCTTAGGTGTCATAACGTTAAGCATTTTATTGTTGCCACTGGTTGTGTGGTGTTTTTTTTATAAAGGCGGTCTTTTTTATAATATTATCGGTGTCTATTCGTTTATTTATATGCTTTTTTTGTTTGGAATTAATCATCGTAGCACTCAATGGTTTAAAGATTCTCTTAAATTAAAAATTGAAAATGCGCTGGTAAGTCATCAAGCAAATCACGATGTATTAACTAATTTACCTAATCAGCGATTATTGCCACAATATATTCAATCAGCGATTAATGCGATAAAAGATACCGAAGATACATTTGCGTTAGTGTGTTATTCATTAAATCGTATGGAAATAATTAATGATAGCTTGGGTCATTCAGCGGGTGATATGATCATTCAATCTGTTGCAGGTCGTCTAAATACATTAGCATTGTTAGCTAAGGATGACGCTACGCAATATTTCATTACTATATCACGTAAAGATACATTTAATGTTTTGTTAGTGCCTGTCAAAGCAGAAAATGTAGAAAGCAAAGTTCAAAAACTTTTTTCTATTTTAGATGAACCTTTTTATGTAGAAAAACAAGGTATAAAACTGACAGCAAGTGTTGGGGTCAGTATTTTTGGGAAAGATGGAAAAGATGTGCAATCTTTGTTAATTAATGCAGATGCAGCCATGCTACGTGCAAAACAATTTGGCGGAAATCACCTCGAATTTTATCGAACAGAAATTAATGCTGAAACACCCAAACAACTTGAATTAGAAACTGATTTGCATGCTGCGTTAAAAAATCATCAACTGTTAGTGTATTATCAACCGTTAATTGATTTGCAAACTAATAAAATCTGCGGCATGGAAGCATTGTTGCGCTGGCCTCATCCAGTACATGGCTTTATTTCCCCGATGCATTTTATTCCACTTGCGGAAGAAACGGGGTTAATTGTTCCTATTGGGGAATGGGTTTTAGAGGAAGCGTGTAAACAAACCTTGATCTGGCAAAAAATGGGATTTACATCACTTAAAGTGGCAGTCAATTTGGCTGAGAAACAGCTGCGTGAAAAAACTTTATTGTTTAGAATGGATCAAATTCTTAAAAAGACGGGATTTGATTCTCATTTTCTTGAGTTAGAAATTACTGAAACAGCGATTCTAGATGAATCAGTGACTCGTTTGATTAAAGAATTTAATAAAAGAGGTTTAAGTTTAGCAGTTGATGATTTCGGTACAGGTTATTCCGGTTTAAGTTATCTTAAACGATTTTCTATTGATAAATTGAAAATAGATCAGTCTTTTGTTAGAGATATTCCAACCAGTAATGACAGTATGACTATTGTGTCCGCGATTATTGCAATGGCAAAAGAACTCAAAATTCGTGTTTTAGCTGAAGGTGTAGAAACAGAAGCGCAATTGCAATTTTTAAGAGAAAAAGAATGTGATTTTGTGCAAGGATATTATTTTAGCAAACCGATTGATGCTAAATCATTTACACAATTGCTGTTAGATCATAAGCAGAGTGGATTTTCACCGGCAGGAAAAAAACGGTAAGCGATCAGCTTAAAAATAAAGGACGGAAATAATGAAGCTGTCAAGGAAAGTATTATGAAATTAATTAAATATATTCTGCTTATCGGAATTGTTTTTTCATGCTATGCAAACGCTGGTTTTAAAGAATTAACAATTCACAGTCGCGCAAATTGCGCAAATAATGAATCAATTACTTGGCACTATAATCATACTTATAACCTATTAACTGTCTCCGATCATTTAAGGAACGGGCAGTTCCAGCATAGGCTCGCAGCTGGCTGGGAAACAACTTGGCGATCCGCAAACGTACATTGGGGCGAAGCAAGCCCAGGTGCCGGTTGGCACGTACAAGCTGGTCATTATATGAAAGTCGGCTATACAGAGTATAGGATTGGATTTACGACTGCAGATGATTGCAATATTTATGATGGTTGGTGGGATGTTTAACCTAATTTAAATACAAAAAAGGATAATTAAAATGAAGAAATATATTTTAACAGGAATTTCTGTCATATCTTTGTTACCGGTCACATCATTTGCAGATCAAGAATTTTTCACTGCAAGTCCTAATAACGCTAAAACGGGTATTATTATTGTTCCACTCTCTCAAATGTCAAACCCAGAAAGTGTAGCTACATATTTGGAGGATCAAAAGACTAAAGGGTACTCTTTAAAAGAATCTGATGAAGTTAAACAAATGATTAAGTCAAGTCATGCAAATTACTTGAGCGAAATAAACAATATTTCAGATCCGAAAGATACTCATATGAAGTCTGATTTATCTAAAATACAGCTTGCGTTTAAATATAAGGGAATCCCTTTTTTTAATGCTATTGGGTATGCCCCAGGCGGGGCATACATTCCACATGCTGGATGGACTACCATTGGAACTTTCTTTAATGATAAAGAGATGGGCGCGTGCGAATATAGATTAAACAATATGAAACTTGCAAAAGGGGCTGTATTAATCCCTCAAGAGTCGGTTCGTTATGATATTAACAACAAAGTAACCAATATTTTTGTTGAAGGAAGCAAACATTCTGGCTTTATGTATAACGTAACTTGGAATGATGACACGTATAATCACTTCTTAATTTGCGCTAATATGAACTTAGATAATAATATTACTAGTCGTATGATTGAATTGGCTAAAAAAATAGATAAAACTATTTTCTAGTACCCCATCAAATAAGTTTTTCTCGATGCAGAACCTAGATTGCGAGATACACATATCATGAAAAACGCAGATCCTTCTCGCTACGGTTTCAACTGCTGAATTTAGGTTTAAATATCTTCCGCCGCAAATTCTAATAAATCGCCCGGTTGACACGACAAATAGTTACATATCGCATCTAATGTAGAAAGTCGCATTGCTTTTGCTTTGCCAGTTTTTAAAATCGATAGATTTTGTTCGGTGATGCCGATGGCTTCTGCTAATTCTTTTGAACGTATTTTGCGTTTTGCAAGCATCACATCTAAATTAATGATAATAGCCATAGGTTATCCTAAATTGTTAATTGTTGTTCTTCACGTAGTTTGCAACCTTCCGCCATAATCCAGGAAATTAAAATAATAAGAAGGGCGGTAAGAAGAACTTCAATATGGGTGCTGCTAACACTAATAGAGAGATATCGTGGATGAATAGACCATGACAAATTCACGGTCATGAATGCTTGATAGATGGGATTCAACAGCTGGCCAATCAATAATGTGTAACCTATTTTTTTAATATAATTGACATTTTTTAAGGAAAAAATGTCTGCTTGTTTATATAAGCCAAATAATTTAATCAAGAAATATAAAATAAATTCCGTGATGATGAAAGGTATTAGGCTTATCAATAATCCAAGAAATTTATTAATAGGCGCCAGCGAATGAATGTTTTGATACCAACTATTCCGAGTGATATCATCAGAAATAAAATTCATCAAGATTCCCAATGGATGAAATCCTATTGGATCAGGCGCGTGTATCCAAAACGCAATCAATAATAGGGGATAAAGAATAAAAATAGCTTGAAACAAGAGACGAAACAAGCTGCTGACTTTTTTAATTTTGGACATATAACACATTCCTGTTAGTTAAGAGGAAAAGAATATTATATGATTATTTATCGAATTGCAATAATTAAATAGAAAATAACATTAATTATTTATCGATTAAACTTTATACAGGCAATGCCGAGTTTACATGGCCTGCTTTTTTCACTTCTATCCTGACTAGTTTATTATTTTCATCCACATAGATAACTTTTTGTTCCAGTTTGGCAGCTTTTTTACGTGTCATCTGTTCCAAAGAAAGAACAATCACTTGATCACCAGGCTGAAAAAGGCGTGCTGGACATCCGTTTAAACAAATTTCACCAAGTCCTCGCACCCCTGGAATAGCATAGGTTTCCCAATGTACTGCATTTGCTTTATTGTTAATGTGTACCAATTGAAATGGCAGAATAAGAGCTGCTTCCATTAAGACAGGATCTATTGTGATGCTTCCTGCATAATGAAGCTTGGCTGCTGTAACATGTACACAATGTAGCTTGGCGACACAGACGGTAATAGACATTGTTTTTCCTTGTTCTTGTTAAAAGAAAGAATTTAATAGATAATTCCAATGTAATCTATGGATTTTTGGTTTGGAAGGCGCATTTTTTAAGGAGAAAATTATGTTGTTAAAGCAGGGATGGATTGTTTTATTCGCATTGTTGGCTGTAATGCCTGTTGTGTATGCTGCAGATAATGTAACAAAAACATATAAACTAGAAGATTTGAAAAATGTAGTGTCAAATAATAGTAACTGCAAAACATTATATAAAGATTTGCAAAATTTATCTAAAAAACCTATCGAAGTTCAATTCACTAAATCAGACGAATCTACTTTTATTGTACAAGATAAAAATAACCAGCTTACTAAGCATAATCTTGTTATTGTAAAACAGAAAGCAGATCAAAATATGATAAACAGAATTGTAATGGGTGCATTAGAAGTCAATCATAAAAAAGTAGATTATGTAGTTGAAGTGGCTGGAGATCTTAATAATAAAAGTCATCGTTACGTTTATCCTATCATTCTTGCAGGTGAAAATGCGCGTTGCTTTTTTACAGCATTAGTTAAACCTGATCAAACGACGATAGAGACATTTAAGAAAAATATTCAAGCTGGAAATGTAACAGATGGTAAAGATCTTTATACTAATTAATTTATTTTTTGATAAAGCGGATAAAATTTTATCCGCTTTACTTTTTTATGAAATATTGTAGACCAAGCCCCCATCATTTTGATCAATTAGTTGCGTTGCAAAACCAAAATTTGATTTCAGTTTTGAATGAAGCAGAGCGTAAAGAAGGTTTTCTTTCCACTGCTTTTACTAAAGAACAATTTCAATTAATGGATCATCTGCTTGGTATTATAATATGTTTAGAAGAGGACGTTGTTTGTGGCTATCTTTGTGCTACCACTATCGAATTTAATCTAGCATTTCCTATTCCTGCAGCTATGATAAAAAATTGTGCTAATTTGCAATATAAAGGCCGTCCATTAAATTCTTATCAATATGTTGTTGCAAATCCTGCTTGTATCGATAAAAATTATCGAGGGAAAGATATATTTGTTAATCTTTGTAAAAAACTTAGCGCACTTATTCCAATACAGTATGAATTAACTGTTTCGTTAGTCTCGACAAAAAATCATACGTCACTTGTAGCAGTTAAAAAAATTGGATTAAAACCCATACAGCAATTTGTGAAAGATGGGGAAACATTTTGGATTTTCGTATGCGAATTAAATGAATTTAGGAGTACTTTTTTTTGAAAGATATATTAAATTTAGTTGGTAACACTCCGTTAATTGAATTAAAAAGTTTTTCTACTCAAAACGCACGTCTATTTGCGAAGCTTGAAATGTTTAATCCAACCTGTAGTATTAAAGACAGAATTGTTTTACACATTTTAAATCAAGCGAGACAGCAAGAATTAATATCGCCAGGCGCGACCATTATTGAGGCTACATCCGGAAATACGGGAGCAGCACTTGCCATGATGGGTGCTATTCTGGGATATAAAATTATTTTAACTACACCAGAAAAAACGAGTCGTACAAAAATTTCAGCTATGCAGGCATATGGGGCTGATGTAAGAGTATGTCCTAACTCTGCAAAAGAAAATGAGCCAGAACATTATATTTCATTAGCAAAAAAATTACATGCAACGATTCCAGGTTCATTTATGCTGAATCAGTATGATAATCCTGCCAACGTGGAAGCACATTATTTAACAACAGGGCCTGAAATTTTCACTCAAATGCAAGGTAAAATAGATTATCTTGTTGCGTGCGGTAGCTCTGGTGGAACTGTGACAGGGGTTGGAAAATTTCTTAAGGAACATATTCCTGCGCTTAAAATCATTATGCCAGATCCTATCGGATCAGTTTATTATTCTTATTTTAAAACTGGAAAAGAAAATAAAAATCACATTCAATCTTATGCTGTTGAAGGGGTAGGAAAGGATATGATTTGTAGTTGTATGGATTTTTCTCTTTTAGATGATGTGGTGCAATTTACCGATAAACATGCATTTGCAATGGTAAAGAAACTTGCTTTGCAAGAAGGAATTTTTGCGGGAGGAAGTTCAGGCGCTGCATTATATGTTTCTGATTTAATTATCAAGCAATCTACCAAGCTGATTAATATTGTTGTGGTTTTTCCAGACTCAGGATTAAAGTATCCGGAAATCATAAGACCCTAGCAGAATCATTAAAAGTACGTTATTTTATTACCGCGTACACTTTCTTGGTTTTTCTTATTCTTGCTGATTGAGACGCTGTGCCTTTCCACCATGGGCATGCAGTTGTTTCAGATTGTTTGACTTATTGCTTTTAGGCTACCGTAAATAAAGGATTTTTACGTATGGAAACAAGACTAGAGGTAAACGAATTAGAGCCGGGTTCGTTAGAGGGCCCTTTTGTGAGGGTGCCTTTTGATTCATCTCCTTATACTCCCTATCAGTTGAATACTGTTCTGTATGCATGGATAAAAGAACAAAAGGGCCATTCATTTAATATTGAAGATGTGATTGTTAGACATAAAGAAGAAACTCAATTTGTAGGTTTTATATTAAGTGGAAATAAGAGCGATGAGAAAGTTGCATTGTTTAAAACTGCAAATTTTCCACGAGCTAATAATATTTTTAATTACAATGCAGATTATTCGGATCTTGATGAGGTATTGCAATCATTTGAAAAGCATCATGTATATTGCAATAAATTGATTATTCCAATTGCTGAAATAAGTCGTAATCATTTTCGTTTGCTGGTGATCAATGTAGATCATAAAACAGCTATTTTTTATGATTCAAAGTCAATGTTGGCTAGCAAAATTGCTGAATTGGGTTTGTCTGCTTTGGATGCACTGAGGGCCCCTCAAGAAGTCAAAGAAATTATTTCTATCCCTAAATATTTTATAGAAAATTATAATTATATTTCAAATATATGTAAAAAATATTTTCCTGATGTTCAAGTTTACGAATATTGGCTTGAACATCAGCCTTTAAACAATCATTATGATTGTGGAGTGTTTGTAATTGAATATGCCAAGCATGCCGCGCTTGCAAATGAGTTGACTCAGAAGCTACAAGTTGATATTGAAGAAGCGCGCGTAGAACACAATGCTTTATTTCAATGGTTTAAAAAGACCTTTACTACACTCACGCTATTATCATTTCGTTCTGCTATAAAGACGTCTACCTACGGTTTGTTTTCTGCTTCTCCACCAGCAGTAAGCGAAGAAAAAGAAACTGATTTACAAGATGTTCCTCGAATAACGACCTGAGAATATATTAAAAAATGGTGTCAACCTGAGTTGACACCATTGTATGAACGACGACAAGCTCTAGTTTAAGATAATTTTAAAGACTGTTTTGGCCCAGGTTGTTGTGATTCATTTGCGGGTGATTTAGGTCTGCTGATCACGGGCGAGGTCGTCACTTGTCCAACTAAGTGTGCTACTTTTGCAGTTGATTGTAAAACGCTTTTTTGTGCGAGATTTAATGCCTGAATGAATTTTTCTGAATTGATAAATCCACCTATTGTTTCAACATTGCCGCCAAATAGTGGAAATGCTTTACCAGCTGTATCATTTGCAGCGAAAACTGTAAACTTGGGTTTCTCTATGTTTTCTACTATTTTTTGATCTATGGCAAGTTGGAGTGTGCAAGCTTCTTGTAATGTTTTTAGTGGTATAAATCCGCGTCGATTAAATTCAGTTTTGATACGTATTTCTTCAAGAGCCGCCTTTTTATTTTGCTCTAACGGATCTCTCTGAAAAGCCTCTAATTTGTTTTTACAATTAGCTAAATAATCAAGAGGTAAGACCGGAAATTCATTTTTTGCTTCTTGCGCTGCTTTTTGATAGGACTCCATTTTTTGTGATAACGTATCGAGTTTATTTTCTTCAAATAATTTCAATAAACCTGCTGCAGCTTCATCAGAAGCATTGTGTCGTTGAAGAATTAAATTTAACTCATCCTGAGAATAAGTTTTAGTTGTATCGAATGACGCAACTGAAAAAGTAACGAATTTTGGTTTTTGGGTTACCTTATCGAGCACATCAAGTTCCCATCCAAAATTTGTTAATTTATCATTAATTGGTAACGCAGGATTTTCTTCGTGTGCTTCACGCAAGCCTGCTTGCTTGATGGATTCATCAGCTTCTATTGTACCACCTGCAGTTCCTTTTAATTTTCCATCTCTAAAGCTAATTGAATTTAGTTGAACTAACGCGTCTCCATTTTGATCGAATATCACGGGAACAATATGACAACTTGCATTAGGAAATTGCTTTGCGGCATCAGCATCAACAGCATCTAGTTGAATGCCATCAATATTATCAATCGGTTTGCCAGGATACGTTACTTCTCTTGTTTGGCTCATTATTATTCTCCATTTTTTGTTTTAAAAACATTCAAAATAAAAGGTTGTTATTTTTTGCAGCAAAAAGAGTAACACGGTTTTTTTGATCCTGCTACCATTTAACGGACACATTGAAGAGAAATAAAATATATAATCTTTGTAACTTTTTGAGGTGTAATATGAGTAAAAATAAACCAAGAACATACGATAAAGAATTTAAATTAAATGCAATAAATTTATATTTAACAAGGGGTCGAACTTATGATCAAGTGAGTGATGAATTAATTGATGCGTATTGGGCATGGAGTTTATCGTGGCGCAAACCTCCTGTATCAGATTTTTGCTTTACAAAAGGAGAATGTTATGGCCTAATGCGAATTTTGATCTCGAAATGTCTAAAAACCCTGATATATTCCGAATTGCAACCCAAGACTATAACATGGATGAGCCTATTAAAGAATGAAGGTGTAACTGGAAAATAAGGATGTTATTAGTGTCAAAAATAGTTAAGCAAATATTATATTTCTGTTCTTATTTTTTCTTATTTTTTTTGAAATTTATTTCATGGATATTTCCATTTAAATTCTACTTATTACCAACCGAAAGACTCGGTCATTTATCACAAGAACCAGAATTATTGTTGCGGAAAAAGGCCAGGCTATCTAAAAAAATTACTTATATTTTAATTGTGAATCCTTTAAACCAAATCGCAAATGAATATTTTTTTCAGTTAATACAATCGCATTTTATTATTGTTAAAAATTATTTTTTTCATTATTTAGTTCTAGTTTTTAAATCAAAATTAATAAGTCTTAACTTATATGAGGACTTAAATATTACTCGTGGATTTGGGGTTTGTTATTCAGATTATAAAAACGTACCGCGGCAAATTTCCATCTCTGAAACCGATCTCGAAAAAGGAAAAAATCTGCTCCATTCATTATATGGAGTTGATATAAATCATGACAGAATTATTTGTATATTTGCTCGTGACCAAGGATATCTAAATAAAGTATTACCAGAAAATGATTGGTCTTATCATAATGATAGAGATATAGATGTCAATGTTTTTATAAAGTCAATAGAACATCTTGTAAATTCTGGATTTAAAGTTTTTCGAATCGGTAAATTTGCACTTGAAAAAGTTCAATACGAACATCCCAACTTTATAGACTATCCTTTTTCCAAGGGTCACTCAGACTTTTTAGATGTATTTTTAATCTATATATCTTATTTAGTAATAGGTACATCTGCTGGTATCACCGATTTAGCGAATGTTTTTGAACGACCCTATTTGTGTATTGGTCAAATAGAGCCTATAGTACGATGTACACTTTTTATACCAAAAAAAATTCGTAAACGAATAACAGATGTTGCAAAATCTGATGACTACTTACATTCAAACGAATCGAAGAAATATTTTTATTTTCCCATTGAGATAAAGAAATTAGGTTTACAGTATTTTAATATCTCGAAATTAGGCTTGGAATATTTAGATAATACTCCAGAAGAAATTTATCTTGCTGTTAATGAAACGCTTGCTGCAATAGAGAATCGAGCACATTTTTCTGAAAATGAATTAAATTTAATTCGAAGATATAATGAGGAATATTGGAAAGATTTTGTGAACAGCGACAAATTAAATTCACCAATCGCCGTTTCTTGGCTTAACAAATATAAGGATCTATATTTTTCTAATTAACAGCTGCTGCTTAGTAGTAGCATCCTAGATATGCAGGAACAAAGTATAAAGAATTTTTTTTGGGTAATGTTTTTAAGGTAGATTATTTTATGATTACGTATCATCATATGGGTGGAAGAAATGGTACATTTCCTTTGCCCCTAAAAAAAGGGAAGCTCTTGAAGGAATTGCGTTTGATTTTGTATGATGCTGATATCAATTCTCTATTAAATGATCTAGATTTTGAGCTGCTTGAACTAAGAAATTTTGGACGCTGCGCACCCATGACATTACCAATTGGATTTCGTGGATTAGAGCAACCACTATATGGAGAAGCGGTAAAGCTTCCTAAAATTTCTCAGCTTTTTTCACATGAACAATTTCAAAATTATTATGGATTAAAACAAGACAAATCCATAGTTAATAAAAAAGATAACATTATTCGCGAGCAGTCGAAAAACATTTCACTTTTAATAAATGATTTAAAAGAAGGAGATTTCTCTCCATTAGAGATAATGAAATATAGATTGAATGAAGTTGCTATTCAAGTCCGGAAGAATAGACTTTTTGAAATTGATATAGCTAAAGAACTATGCTTATGAGTTTAGTAAAAAAAGTTGCTTCTATTCGCAAAAATTTTTTGGAAGAAAAAAAGAATGGCAGCACACAAAAAGCTTTATTATATTTATATAAAAAAACCAAATATTATTTCTTTTTATCACTGTGGTTCATACTCACTGCACCCATCGCATATATATTAATTGCAATACGACCTATTGTTAAAATATATCTGGTTATGCTGCAAACATCACGTATTGGACATTTTTCAGCAAGCGCAGAGCTTATGCTTATACGCAACAATAATATTCCACAAAAAAAGAGAGAATTTGTTTTATTTTTTGAGGAACCTATTATTTCTAATAAACAATTATCTCGCATGTATCGAAGGGTTTTACCTATTTTACCATTTCCTAACCTCTGCTATGAAATTGATAAGACATTAAAATTTCTCATGGGAGAAAAATATACCAAATATCCAGCAAAAATTTACAGTACCGGCTTTTTTGGTGTTGGTAAAGATATAGGAGGGCTTTTAGAGATTAGAGACGTTCCATATATATATTTTACTCGAAAAGAAATCAATCAAGCTGAGGTCTTATTAGAAAGACTGGGCATACCAAGAGGAAAAAAATTTGTTTGTTTATTGGTTCGCGATTCTAATTACTTAAAAATGGCAGTAGGTCAAGGAATTGATTTTTGGAGCTATCATAATATTCGAGATTCAGACATCAACAATTACAAAAAGGCTGCATTATATCTCGCAGAAAAAGGCTACTATGTAATTCGCATGGGAAAATTTGTTAAAGAACCATTAATAATAGATCATCCTAGAATAATTGATTATGCTAATCACCCATTGCATTGCGATCTTCTAGATATTTATTTGGCAGCCTATTGCCATTTTATCATTTCTACATCTACCGGGCTTGATTGTATTTCCCAGCTTTTTCGTAGACCATTATTATTCACAGACGTATTTCCATTGATGGACCAATTACAGTTCTGGTATCCTTGCGTTCTATTTATACCTAAGAAATTATATGATATTAAAATAAACAAAATCTTATCCTTTAGAGAACTAAAGGATAGATATAATGAGGTTTCAATGTTAGAGATCCAAGATAGATTTAAGAAAGACAACATCGAGGTAATACTAAATACAGAAGATGAAATATTTGAAGCTGTTTGCGAAATGGAATCTCGTGTTAATCATACTTGGGTTGAGACAGATGAAGATAAAAGTTTACAGAAAAAATTTTTAGCGAGCTATCCTGACTTGATGATAAAAGAAGAATATAAATTCCCGGTAGATTCAATCAAAATCAAAATGGGGGCTACTTTTATAAGGAAAAATTTAACGTTATTATAGGAGCCTGTAAATAATTTTGTGTAACGTAAGCGATCTACCAAGTGCACTTAGCTGAACGCATACAAAAAATTTACTCTATCATTGATTGGTCATTGATATTTTATCTTGAAATTCTGGGACTTGAAGCTCTTGAGTTTGTATTCGATCCGGTTGAAATATACTTACATTGACGATAGAACTGTTTGAACTTGCTTCAATGGGTACAGCAACATGGGTTATTTTGCTAATCTCGTGCTTTACTTGCTCTTGTTTAAGATGAGAGTAAACTTGAGTAAGTAGCTCGCAGTCAACCAACGCACCATGATGTTTTTCTCGTGCTGATAAATTTATGCCGAAATATTGGCATAAATGATCTAAGGAGTGGACCCTAAATTTAGAATTTGCCACTAATTCGGCAATAAGAGATTGGTCACTATCTGATTTAGCTTTTTGTTCTTGCACAAGCTGTTCATCTTCAACTAACTGTTTAGAGATTAATTCAGTAGTAAGAAATTCCTTGGAATAAAGCTGTTGCGCAATAACTCTAGTATCAACAATAGCATTTTTTAGTTCAGGTTTGTTTATTAAATTTAATTCATGATTAAGAAATCCTAAATCAAATGGCGCATTATGAATAATTAATTCTGCTCCTTCTATGAACTCCAAAAATTCATCTACTATTTCAATAAATTTAGGTTTATCGGAAAGAAACTTAGTTGTCAGCCCATGTACTTTTAGCGCCTCGGGATGGCTATTGCGCTCTGGATTAATGTATGTATCATAGTATTTGCCAGTGGCTTTGCCATTGATAATCTCAATACCAGCAATTTGAACGATACGATTACCTTCCTTAGGAAATAAGCCGGTTGTTTCAGTATCTAAAGCGATTTGACGAATTTGCATGATTGATCCTTAATATGATGTAGTAAATTTTCCAACCATACAAATTAAATAAGGTTGGGTTTCGTATAGGTCGAGATTGTTCTTTATTTACAAAAAGAAAACCTACTCGTGCATTTTGCAATGTAGAGGAGCAGATCCTGTTCTGTATATACCCATTACACCTCAAGATGCGAGATTTTAACATCCAGATTGCAAGAAGT
>CAZAEO010000026.1:0-19437 GCA_964484285.1 uncultured Coxiellaceae bacterium
ACGGTGAGATAAAAAAGCAGGAAAAAAATTCTTAGATTCAGTGCAGTAGACCTTCACAGCAGGTTACAACTGCCGAATTTAGGTTTAACTAGAAAAAGTGCCAGTCCCGTTCCTAAATATTTAACAGTTGCAAAAAATAATGGATAGCAATGTAAAAAACCATCCTGGATGCCACCTCGCGCAAAAATCGCGCGGCTGGCATGACAGTCAGTTTAAATAGGGAAAATATTCTTCATCCATTTCCGCTGAATTTCAATGCGATTGCCATGTTACAATTACCGAATTTAGGATTATTCTTTTGTCAACGTATCAAATCGAATTGTCACACCTAAATTGAGCACAGTCGTATTCAATCTATCACGCAAGGCTTTCACCTGGCTGACACTTGCTTGCAAACCAAAAATGGGATTGAATGCGTAGCGAAAACCCGCTACAGGTTCGATTAATGAACCACCTGCTAATGCTAATCCTCCTCCACCGCCAGCGCCTACTAAAATTTCGGAGAAAAGCTGCATACGCTGATGTAAAAAATAGAGACTCTGTATTCCAGCACCTAACATTCCAGTTGCAAAACCACCTGAGTGATCACCACGATAAGCAAATGCACCTTGATAACTTAAAAAAAACATCGGTGTAAGCAATTGATCTATTTGCACGGCGAAAAGATTAATGGATGTTCTAGCAGCATGTGCATTACTTTGCGGATGGAGATACGTTTGACTAAGCAGCTGCGTGCGCCAACCTTGAATACTTAGATTGTCTAACAAATAATGCGTCGGATAAACATCTAGAGTAGCCATATTTAAATGGTAAATAAGTTCACCTGTGATAGGAATCGCTTTCAATCTACCATTGGGTGCCCAAAGATACCCGCCGCTTAAACGAGTCGAGAATCTTGCTGTAAGCGGCAATTCTATTCCTAACAATGGATTGATTAATAATCCACCGCCCGTATCAACCATACCGCCACCACCTGCACCTACGCCAAATTGCGGAACAAATGCAAGCCCATACCATCCAGATGACCAGTGATAACCTAAACCACCTAATATATCCATGTACCCATTCGGAATTCCGCGAAACGCGCCTGCCGCTTTCAACCACCAAAAACAATTGTTTGTGAAATAATGATCGAACTCTACCCCCACTAAACCCATTGTCCCATCTTGGCGGTTACCTTCAGTATTTAATGTTCCTTGTTGTTGTCGATACGCTTGCAACAAAATAGCAAAGTCATTGCGTTCGAAATCCAGAAATTTTCCGTGCGGTACATGCATATCACTCAACTTGAAAGGCCAAGATCTATTTTCATTGAGTGATACATAATAAAAAATAGCAGGAATTTCAAAATCCAGACCGATTTGTCGACTGTGAATTTGACCGCTTGGAAAATTAATATAACTATAATGTAACCCTAGACGTGCCCAGTCCCAAGCATACGCTATGCCAATATGCGGCCTTAACATTAAACCGCCCCCCGCGTAAGCTGATTTGCCGCCTCCCGCACCTGCATCGAACCCTATATCACCCCACCAATGCGGTATAAATTGATGATGCCAACCTCCACCCACCGCCAGAACAAATAATCCTCCTTGTGTACCTGTCACAGCACCGTATATACCCACACCACCATATAAATTAGGTGTAATATCAGTAAAATAATTGAACCCCACCAATCCCATATGCTGAGTATTGTCCGATGTGGATGCATTATCAAAACTAAAACGAAAAAATCCAGGCAAGGGATGCAACTGAATACGTTGGTTGTCACTATCAGTTTGCGTGTGCTTCGAGGCAGCGCTTCGCATCTCCTCAGCATGCACAGCGGTCATGGTATAACTAGACGTTATGCCAATAGCCAGCAAAAAACTAATTAAGTTGCGATATTTCAAGAAATAAATCCTATATGGTTTCTTTCATTGCGGTGGTTTGCATATTTTTTGTTTCGACCCCTATTCGGTCTGATATATTATGCAAAATAAATGCGTGCCCAATTTCTACTAACCCATAATCACAAGAATCTAGCCAAAAATTTAAATCGCCTAATTTACGTAGCGGATTATCTTGTTTAAATCCACTTAAGGTAATCACAATGCCATTTTTTTCAGTTGCTATTTTAGCTGCATTACAAATATTCAGTGATTTTCCAGAACTGCTAATCCCGATCAGCATATCGCCTGGGCACATGACCGTATTAAGAATACGCGCATACGCATTTTCATAACCAAAATCATTGGCCATGCATGTTATTAAAGATGATTCATGCAAAACATACGCGCGCAAGCGACATACATTCAAAAAATCAGTGAGTGCATGGCTTGCAACTCCCGCGCTGCCCCCATTACCAATCAAGTAAATTGCATTATTTTTCGTTCTCACATAATGTAATTGATCAATGAATTTTTTCAGCGCTTCTTCGAGCAGATGTATGTTCCCATTTGCATCCGTGCATGTCGTCCCATCAATAACCATTTTAAATTCACCACCACGTGAAATCAGTCCTAGATCTTTTTTAGTCATGAAAAAACTCCTTTTAAAATGCAAAATCCTAACGTAATGCTAATTTTATTTGTGTCGAAACATGTTCCGCAAAAGGAAGGGAGGAAGTAAATCCAGGTGAAACTGCATTGAGAATATGCATCGATTTTTCATCTCCTTCTAAGATAAAATCCATCTCTAATTTTTTTTCTTTCACATTTAAAAGTTGTGCACGAATACCTGGCGCACCAAATGTCGTAAAGTTTTCTTTTTTAATTCCTTTGGCTAAGCTTCCTGCTAATTGTACGAGATGCCTTTTGGAATATTTTCTGATTTCTTCTAATGCGAGTTTTTTGAAATCAAATTTGGCAAATAAAAATAATCCCATCTGTCTTGTTATAATATCAATACATTCTGTTAATTTAAAACGAGTTAAAAAATGATATTGTTCTCGCCAAAACGCTGGGATAGCTGTCGGGCCGATTTTTATTCGGCCATCTGCACTGACAGTAAAGTGCACCCCCAGAAAAGGATTATTTAAGTCTGGTACAGGATAAATGTGTGTGCGAATCGAAAAAAGCGGCTCGTTTGAATACAGATAAATGCCTTTAAACGGTAAAATACGATGATGTTCTGAAAATCCGAAATTCTGCGCAATCTTATCTGCATAAAGCCCACCGGCATTGACTACATAACCTGCTTGATATTTTCCCGCCGTAGTGTAAATGATGTTATTGGTTTTTTTCTTTAAATAGTGAACTCCCAGGTGAATGTGTATTCCTTCATTCTGTGCATCTTGCTGCATATGTGCTATGACTTCTCTAGGATTCACTGAAGAAGTCGTAGGGGAAAAAAGTGCACGTTGAAAAGTAATCACTCTGGGCTCAATACGATGCGCATCCTGTTCAGTTAATGCCTGTAGCACAACACCATTGTGTTTAGCTCTTGCTAATAATTCATCAAGCGCAATAAGATCTTGTGCGTTTTTTGCGACCACAAGCTTACCGCATTTATTGAGAGGTATTTTTTTTTGCTCGCAATACTCGGTTAGCATTTGATTTCCTAATCGAGTCAATTTTGCTTTCAGACTGTCACGCGTATAATAGAAACCGGCATGTAATACACCACTATTTCTGCCGCTCGCATGGAAACCACATTCGTTTTCTTTCTCAAGAACGATCACTTTTGCATCTGCAAAAGTCTTTTTTAGATAACGTGCGATATTCAAACCCATTAAACCACCGCCTATAATGAGGAAATCACACGTTCTTACGCCATAGTTGTCCATAAATTAACAAGTCTTCCATTTTTTATCAGTTGCGATTTTATGAATGAACTCTAAAATATGCAAGACTATTCAGTCATCCAACTGCCGAATTTAGGTTTAAGTTGACTCAAAGGTAACGCTTATGTGAGAATATTTTTGTATTATTTTTTTGATGTACTTGCAAGTATGACTAGTATGGATACTCTCTCTAAGCTGATTGTCTTCGGTGCTTCCGGTTTTATAGGTCAACATTTCATTCGAGAAGTAGGTCTTGACAGATGCCTGCCGGTAGCACGCATTGCTCAAAGCAATAAGCATTGGATTGAAGCGGATCTTTTAAAGTTGCATTCTATCGAATCAGTATTAAAATTGGGTACAACTGTTATCAATCTTGCCTATTCTCAATCTTCCTCTGCTGAGGACAATATCAAAATGGCTCAAAATTTAGTACAAGCCTGCCTTCGGTCTACTATCTCTACTTTAATACATTGCTCAACAGCCATTGTTGTTGGGAACAATTCTTCATCTTTTTTGAACGAAGAAACGGTATGTTATCCAGAGACTCCTTATGAAAAAACCAAATATGCCATAGAGAAAATGTTTTTAGAAGCAGCCAATGACAAGTTAAAAGTCTACATTTTGCGACCCACCGGGGTGATTGGCCCTAATGGCCAAAATCTTAAAAAAATGTTGTCTGAAATTCGTAATGGAAATTCTATAATCAATTTTATTCGTTCCTCGGTTTACGGAGAGCGTCCATTAAATCTTGTGTCTATCAAAGATGTAGTAAGGGCCTTATTGCACTTCAGTGAACAAGCATCTCTTTCTTCGGGCATCTATATTTGTTCTGCCGATGATGACTCTAATAACCGATACGATTATATTGAAGCATTAATACGAGCGCTCTTAATGAAACGGTCACGAATAAAACCAATTAACTTCCCTCATTCTTTTCTTGACATGCTGTTACGTATTAAACGATCTGGCAGTAGCCGTTTTGCAAATCGGCATTATTCCTCAGAGAAACTTTTTTCCACCGGATTTCGAAGATCCGTATCAATTTCTAACGCGGTTAAGGATTTTGTATTATCGGAATTGGAGATCGTTAAGTGACCGGTGATTACAAATCACATCTTTTTAATTTTTCATCTTCCTATTTTGGTGGTGGACTTAAACGTATTTTAGCGTATTTACAGTGGTTTAATGAGCAAGGTGGGGCTTGCTTTGTTTTAAATGATCGATTAAAAGGAATTGAAAAAACATTTCCTGCTAATCGCTACTGTTTTTTACGTCAACATTCCATTGCAAAAATATTCAATTATTCTGCAAAGCTTAATCAATTCATTGCTGAAGTGGGCGAAATTGATCTTTACTACTCCTACGGCATTCCATTACCCCGCAAGGTAGGACGAGTCAATTGGGCACATATCGCTAATGTGTTGACACTGATACGTTCGGGAAAATATATCTCTTTCAGACGTTCTCTAGAATTGCAGTTATTGGGATTCTTGCTTAAGAACAGCATGAAGTATGCCGACGTGATTTCAGCAGAGTCAGAATCTTCCCTCAGTTTATTGAATCGCTCTCTTAAAGCTAAGTTAGTTGTATCTGTCAATGGAAGTGATGAAGAGATAACAGCTTACAAAGATCAATCGGATTTTAATACTACTTCTCACATAGAGAACATAGCCGTTGCTGTGGGTACTTGTCGATATAAGTGCATGGATGATGTTTATAAAATTTATTTGCATCTACGTGAATCTAATCCAAGCCTTCATCTTATTATTGTTGGCATAAAAGAAGATGTCCCAGCGTATATACAAAAAGACAAGCTGGTTATTTTGCGAGGCGTATTGTCACAATTACATGTATGTAATTTATTGAAAAATGCAAAATATTACATAACAGCAACGCTGATAGAAAATTCTTATAATGCTGCTTCTGAAGGCGCATTTTTAGCTAAAGAAGCATTTGTTTCAGACATTGGTCCTCACCGAGAATTATTCAAAAATGTAAGCTATAAGGTTATTAATAACTTGAATACACGAGTAGCCAGCCTATATGTACAGCGTCAAAATCTAAATCTAAGCAACTTAAAACCTTGGGTTCAAGTGATCAATGACATGATTCACACAACGCAATGTGAACGCCTGTCTTGATGCTGAAAAAATCTGAATTATAAAAATAAAAGGATTTCACTTAATGTGCGCGATCTCGGGAATCATTAGCCAAATTCCAGATTATCATCAAGCAACTTATTTAACTCCGATTCTAGCTGCAATGATACAACGAGGACCTGATAAAACCGAGATGGAAATCTTAGAAAATCACGGTTGTTTTGGCCATAATCGCCTTTCTATTATTGATTTGAATGATCGAGCTAAACAGCCCATGTGGGATCATTCGCACAGATATTGTTTAAGCTTTAATGGTGAAATTTACAATTTTCAATCCTTGCGGCAAGAACTCGCGCAATTAGGTCATTCATTTCGCACACAATCTGACAGCGAAGTATTAGTACAAGCTTGGTCAGAATGGGGAATCGCGTCAATAACCCGTTTAGTTGGCATGTTTGCTTTTGCAATCTGGGATAAAAAACATCAACAATTATATCTAGTCCGTGATCGAATGGGTGAAAAACCGCTGTATTATGCGCCAATTAAGCAGAGCTTTCAAAATGGTTTGGTATTTGCATCAGAACTAAAAGGCTTAATTCAATATCCTTTTATCAAAAAAACGCTCTCCATGACTGCCTTGAGTCATTATCTTAGCTTCAACTATACGTCTACTGAAGATGCTATTTTTAAAGAAACTTATAAATTACCTCCTGCTTCGTATCTGCAATATAATTTAAAAACACATCAATACGACATAAAAGAATATTGGTCATTAGCAGACTGTTTTCGCCATAAATTAACTATGCGTTTTGAAGAGGCAGAAAAACAATTAGATCATTTATTGGCTGAAGCAGTAAATGGAAAGATGATTGCTGATGTGCCATTAGGTGCTTTTTTATCGAGTGGAATCGATTCCGCCACCGTTGTCAGCTACATGCGTAATGCAAAAGAAGTCAATACTTACAGTATAGGATTTAAAGAAAAAACCTACAATGAACTTGCGCTCAGTCAAAAAACTGCGAAATACTTGGGAGTCAATCATCAAACTAAAATGATTGCCCCGGACACTTTCGATTTACCTCATTTGATCTCTGCATTTGATGAGCCTTTTGCAGACACTTCATTAATCCCCACTTATCTTTTATGTGCTTTCGCTAGAAAATCTGTGACAGTCAGCTTGTCAGGAGATGGTGGTGATGAATTGTTTGGAGGATATCTAACCTATCAAGCTGATCGTTATTACAAGCTCATCCAGCATCTGCCGATCACAATGAGAAAAATATTATTCAAATTAAGCAAACAGTTACCTACATCTTTTAATAAACTCAGTTTGGATTACAAAATTAAACAATTTTTGCACGGAAGTCTTTTGGATTTTAAAAATGCTCACTTAAGTTGGCGTGAAGTATTTAGCAAAGACCAAAAAAAATCTTTATTTCATTCTGACTATCACGCATTGCTAGAGCAGGATCCTAAAGAAACATCACTTCATTGGTTTCAAGATGTAGCAGGTTGTCATTACCTGGATCAAGCGATGTATGTCGATATGAAAACCTGGCTGACAGATGATATTTTAGTAAAGGTCGATCGCGCATCCATGGCGCATTCTTTAGAAGTACGCACGCCGTTTTTAGATCATCGCCTGGTTGAATTTGCCGCAAAAATTCCAGTACATTATAAAATACAGAACAATAATGGCAAACGTATTTTAAAAACGAGTTATGCGAAACGATTGTCAACTGATGCGTGGCGACGACCCAAAAAAGGTTTTAACAGTCCCATTTCTCATTGGTTATCTCATGAGCTTTTTGAACTCGCTTACGAAATGACGACCAGTGCTTATTTAAGCCAATGGTTTAACAAACCTATCATTGAAAAAATGTGGGTTGAACACAAAAAAGGCGTATGTGATAATGGCTACCGTTTATTTAATTTATTGTGCTTAGCATTTTGGTGTCAACGTTATTTAAAGGAGTAGCACGTTGAGTTTGCCTATTTCTATAGTGATTCCGGCTTACAACGAGGAAGGAGCTATTATTGATACCATCAATAAAATTAAGACTGTTTGCCGTAATGCAAAAATTGATACGTATGAAATCATTGTTGTGAATGATGGAGCCACTGACCGCACAGAAGAAAAATTGCAAACAACCGACGTTAAAATCATTACTCACCCACACAATATGGGCTACGGCCGTTCTCTAAAAGACGGCATTAAAGCAGCACAATACGATACCATCGTGATTACTGATGCAGATTGTACTTATCCATTTGACAAAGTTCCTGCTTTGCTTGAAGAATACAGCAAAGGTTTTGATATGGTAGTCGGCGCCAGAACTGGCAAATATTATCAGGAATCGCTATTCAAAGCACCATTGCGTCGTATTTTACGCTTCATTGTAGAATTTAGTGCTGAACGAAACATACCTGATATTAACTCAGGTCTTAGAGTATTTAGCAAATCTGAGTTGATGCCGATGCTATCAAGACTCTGTAACACCTTTAGTTTTACCACATCAATGACATTGGCATTTATGATGACGGGTAAATTTGTTAAGTATATTGAAATTCCCTATCATAAACGAAATGGAAAAACGAAAGTCAAATTGTTTAAAGATTCTTTAAGAACGATGCAATATATCTTGCAAGCAATTAATTATTACAATCCTTTAAAACTTTTTATGTTATTTACAGGTTTTTGTCTCCTACTTTCATTTAGTTTTTTTGTTTTTGGTATTTTTACTTCCTGGAAGACATTCATTTCTTTTGGCATAGGATCTGCTTTGTTTAGCTTAGTCATCTTATGTGTTGGATTTCTCGCTGATTCACTGAAACAAATTATAGATAAGTAGAAGGCGGTAATGTATTTTACAGGAAGAAAAATGTGAATATCATTGTGGTTGGCTCCGGACCTGCAGGAGTCTCGGTTGCGAAAGGTTTATTGGAACGCAACTGCAAGGTGACTTTATTAGATGCAGGAAATATCCTTGAATCTGAAAAACAAATTTTACTACATGAAATACAACTAAATAATCATTTAGCAGATACGGACTCTTTGCGTTACCACGCGAATGCTAAAAAAAAATCTAAATTACCTTACGGATCAAATTTTATTTATAAAGGAGTAGAGGACTTCTTTTCCTGGAATACGGAAAACTGCCGCTTCCAGCCCTCTTTTGCACGAGGAGGATTAAGCAATGTTTGGGGTGGCGCGATCGCTTCTTATTCTGTAAACGAATTATCCGATTGGCCTGCCTCATGTTGTGATTTATCTTTTTATTATTCACAAATCATTTTATGGCTAGAGAAATATTACACGGCCGATACTTCATCGGTGTTGAGCCAACAAGCGCAATATTTAAAAAATAACTGGGAGAAACGTCAATCTGAACTTGAAAAAAATGGTTTTTCTTTTCGTACTGCCATGCTCGCAGTTGATTTCAATCGTTGTCGATTATGTGGCGCATGTCAGTATGGCTGCCCATATGAGTTAATTTATCATAGCTCTATTCATTTGGCATGGCTAAAACAACATCCTAATTTCACGTATGTCAATGATGCCATTGTAGAAAATTTTTCTGAACATCCTAATACAGTGAAACTCGTTGTTAAACATAATAAAAATAAACAATCACAACAATTTTTTTCAGATCGGTTATTTATTGCCTGTGGCGCTGGGCTTTCCTCCTTGCTCTATTTGCGCTCTTTAAACAAACCAGGAAAAGAACTCTTCTTAAAAGATTCTCAACATTTTATCTTGCCTTGCTTGATAAACAAAAAAATAAAAGATGTTATAAAAGAGCCCTTGCATACGTTATGTCAATTAAAAATATCCTTAACACAGAAAAATATTTCTCACTATCCTGCTCACTTGCAACTGTATACTTATATGGATCTCTATTCCCATGAAATGAAAAGTAAACTCAAATGGCTATATCCGATTGCAAAACCATTATTAAATGCTTGGCTAGAACGTCTTGTGATCATCCAGGGGTATCTCGATTCTAAAGAGTCAAATCATCTCATTATTCAATATCAAACATCTGGCAAATTTGTCATTAAAACGAACAACACCATGCCTGTCACGTCTATCATTCACAATATAGTAGGTTACCTAAAAAAACACCATGACAATCTTGCGCTAAAGCCTTTGCGTTTTTTACTATGGCAAAGTCTCACAGGTCAATCGAATCATATCGGTAGTTCCTTGCCCATGTCAGACAACCCCAAGGAGGATGAAGTTGATATTTGGGGCAGACCATGTCATTTTAAACGCATTCATTTTGTGGATGGCAGTATTTTACCGTCAATTCCAGCTGGCCCCATTACATTAACCATTATGGCGAATGCTTATCGAATTGGTAAAGAAGGACCTTTATGAAATCATTAAGCTATGCAATAACCGGTACAAACGGACAAATTGGCTCATTTTTAGTTGACTATTTAAGAAAACGCGGCCATGTAGTTTACGAACTTGTGCGTTCTGAAGATAAAGCCAAAGATAAAGATTATTACAAATTCTTTGATTTAGCTAAACCACAGCAAATCCCATCCTTGAAAGGTATTGATGTACTGATTCATACAGCTTATTTTTTTGATACTACTCATAAAAATTATACAGCAATCAACACAATAGGAACTCAAACATTATTTCAACGAGCAACAACAGATCATGTGAAGTATGCTATGTTTATTTCAACACTTTCGGCACACGCCGCTGCCTGTTCATTATATGGAAAAACGAAATACCAACTAGAACAGCTATTAATAAGAGAAAATCAGAATGCTATTATTATTCGCCCTGGCTTAGTATTTCATACCTCACTACAAGGCATAACTGCAGCAATGGATCATGTTGTAAAAAAATATCCCGTGGTACCTCTTATTGGCAGAGGAAAGCAATTGATTTATCCCTGTCTCTTAGAAGAGCTAGCGCAATTCATCTTTACACTTTCTATTCAACAGCCGATGATAAAACAACCCATTATTGCGGCTACAGAACAAGCGATTACTTTCAAACAATTAGTAAACCATCTGGCAATTAAAAGACAAAAAAATATACTATTATTTCCTGTTCCTTTTTATGTCATTTATTTTCTATTAAAAATGATAGAATTTTTCGGATTAACGACAGGTTTGCGAAGCGATAGTCTTTTGGGTATTCAATATGCCAGTACAAAGATTGATTTTTCTGCAACTAAAAACTTAGGCATGCGCTTTAGTGGGTTAAACGTTTAAGGAACGAATACATGTTAGGAAAAAAATGGTTAAATGAGTTTCCTTATCTGATGCTTGCTGTTTCGATCATTTTTTTTCTTTTTACGCATTCCCCAAATTTAGAATATGATATCGATCCTTCGTATATTATGTTTGGCGCGGCCAGACCGCCTTTATATCCTCTATTTATTGGATTATTTCATTGGGCAAACCATTATCAATTTTCATTGCTCATGTGGACACAAGGTATTCTGCTATTTGCAGCGTTACTTTACACACGCTTTTGGTTGCGAAAACATTTACAACTCTCTGACTTTTTAATTTTTCTAGTCTGTTTATGGGTTACAGTAACTATTTCTTTTCATTTTCAGATATGGTTTGTTCAGTCGGAAGGATTGTCATTTCCATTGTTTATTTTTGCCTTTTTCTTGTTAGTAGACTGTTTTCAGACATTTAGCCTTAAAAAACTTTTTTATCTGGCAGCATTAGTGAGCATGTTGATATTAACCCGATTACAGTTTTACTATTTTTACGGCATGTTTGGCATCCTTATCCTCTGGTATTTTTGGCAGCGCATTTCAATCAAGTCATTTATGATGGCCATACTTATTTTATTTGGGTCAATGTTGCTAACCACGTTGATCGATCATAGTTATCATTACATTAAGCATGGTTTTTTTGCTGGCGCACCTTATGGAGGATTGATGATCCTGGCGCAAACTCTTTATTTGGCAGACAACAATGCCGCCAGTTATTTTGAAGACCCTGCAGAAAAAGTTTACGTTCAAACCATGATAAATCAACGTAATGCACAATATCTAAATCGAGACGCTTCTTTGCTTGCGACTCTCAAGCCTTCCTATTTTGAATATGCCTATCAATCCTATGCGAGAAACTATTTAGCCTTACAAAAAATTATTGATGATACCTTAAATACAAGCGTCGAAAATGTGTCGGGAACAACAAACATCAAAGCAAATCAAATCGCTATGGCTATCAATAAAACATTTATTTCGCATGAACTTAAAAAAAATGTGCTATTTCTATTGTGGAAATTTATGCAATGTATGGGCGGCATTCCGTTATTTTTATTTTTCTTGATTCTATTGTTCGCATTACCTTTTAAAATAATTAAAGATAAAATTCGAAAACCTGATTTATCTGCGCTATTTGTAGGAATAATTACTATGATTACTTTTTTCAATGCTGCAATCATTGCTCTCTGTAATCCAGATTTACCCGTGTACTTTTGCTATTCTCAATTTATGTTTTATTGTCTTGCGGCATTTTTGGTAAACGAAACGCTTATCAAAAGCATGACTTATAATGATGCACATAAGGACAATGTATGTCAAAAATCCTTTTGATCAATCCTTCCTATCGCGATAGTTATGGATCAGCAAAAGCATCCATGATTGATCCTGTATTTCCGACCTTAAGCCTGCTCACTATTGCAGCTATGGCAGAACAACGACACCATAAAGTTGAAATTCTAGACATGAGTTATATGCAATATGATTATCGTTTCATACGCGATAAAATAAAAAATGATAAGCCTGATATTATCGGTATTAGCGCAACGACTCCCCTTATGAATCAACTACGTGATATCAGTGTTCTCACAAAATCAATCTCTAAAGATATACTTGTTGTAGGTGGCGGGTCACATGTATCTGCCATGCCAATCGAAAGCTTGAAAGAGTCTATGCTCGATATGGTTGCAGTAGGAGAAGGCGACATCACGTTTGCCGATATTGCTGATGGCAAATCTCCTGAAGCTATTTTGGGAATACACTATCGCAAAGGAGACAGTATCTTGGCAACTGCGCCTCGTCCATTTATTCAGGATCTGGATACTTTGCCCATGCCAGCATGGCACCTCTATGATAGTGAATTCTATAAAAATAAAATAAGCCGCCTGCTTGCCAAACGCCCTCCTCTCGCCATGGCTGAATTTTCACGTGGCTGCGTATTTAAATGCGATTTTTGCGCTAGTAAAAATACGATGGCACTGGGATATCGAAAGAAATCTCCCGAGCGTTGCGCTGAAGAGGTACGCGCAATGTACCATTTTGGGTACCGCGAATTTGCACTCGCAGATGATATTTTCACATCGGATCCTGCCTGGGCTAAAGCCGTCAGTCATGCAATCATAAAAACGGGTATAGATATGGCTTGGAGTTGCACGAATGGAATTCGTGTAGAATCAGCAGATGATGAATTATTTCAGACAATGCGTAGAGCAGGATGCTATCGCGTTGCTTTTGGTTTTGAAACTGGAAACGATAAAGTTTTAAAAATGTTTGGCAAAGGCGGCAAGGCAACGATTGCAAAAGGTCGTGAAGCTGTACGCATGGCACGTGCTGCCGGAATCGATACAACGGGTTACTTCATGCTGGGACTTTCGCCAGACACAGAAGAAACCATGTTAGATACTATTGAATATGCACGATCTTTGTCTTTAGATATGATGAAATTCGGCATTGCTATTGCTTTTCCTGGCACACCCATGTTTAAAGAATATCGACAAAAAGGCATGATTCGCTCTTATAACTGGGATGATTATTTTATTTATTCCGAAAAACCTTTATTTTCTCACTCCAACCTCAGTTTCGAAACAGTGCAAAAATTTGCGCGCCTTGGATATCGTCGCGCCGTACTCACAAATCCGGCTTTTATTTTACGTAGATTATGGCGCGGAATTAGAACAAAAGAATTTTTCTGGGATGCTTATTATTTTATAAAATTCATAACCGCTCCATCTATAAATAACAAAACACATTCTGCAATTTATTTTGCAAAAGATCGATGGCCAGTCTATGATTTCGAAAAACAACCCATTACTTTTTATTCATCTCGTCCTGCAACAAACAAACTTACCCCCGACTTAATACAAGGCGTGACAATTTAATTTTCACGTAAAGTGATTAATATGTTATTCAATAGTTATTTTTTTATCTTTGCATTCCTCCCTCTTGTTCTATTTTTGTTTTTTTTCACAGCCAAGCACAGCCGAAAATTGGCATTAAGTGTTCTATTTATTGCGTCATTCATATTTTATAGTTGGTATAATTATTTTTATGGAATCATTTTATTATTCTCTATCAGCATAAATTTCTTTATTTCAAAAAAAATAATTGAAGCAGAATTTCAAAAAATTAAAAAATATTTTCTATGTACAGGGATCATTTTCAATTTAGGATTACTTTGTTATTTTAAATATGTGGATTTTTTTATTCAGAATTTAAGTTATTTAATACATTATCAAATAGATTTATTTGATGTTGCATTGCCAATTGGAATTTCTTTTTTTACATTTACTCAAATTGCTTTTCTCGTTGATAGCTATCAAGGATTGATAAAAAAATATAAATTTTTAAATTATGCTTTATTTGTTACCTATTTTCCGCATCTTGTCGCAGGACCCATTATTCATCACATGGAGGTGATGCCACAATTTGAAAAATCAAATATATTTAAACTTCACAGCAGAAATCTACTCATTGGATTAACCCTGTTTTCAATTGGATTATTTAAAAAAGTAGTGCTAGCTGATTATTTAGCCAACTTGGTCATTCCCGTATTTGATACCTACTCATCTCATCTATCAACAACAGATGCCTGGATTGGTGCATTAGCCTACACTTTTGAACTCTATTTTGATTTTTCTGGTTATTCTGATATGGCTATCGGTTTATCCTTGTTATTTGGTATTAAGTTACCCGTCAATTTTTATTCGCCCTATAAATCAACTAATATCATAGAATTTTGGCGACGCTGGAATATGACACTGTCAAGATTCTTACGTAATTATCTCTATATTTCTCTTGGAGGCAATCGTAAAGGCCCTGCCAAAAGATATATTAATCTGATGATAACCATGCTCTTGGGGGGGTTATGGCACGGAGCCAGTTGGACGTTCGTTACATGGGGTTGCTTGCATGGCATCTATTTATGCATCAATCACGGTTGGATTGCTTTAAAAAAATCGTTAACCATTCCGCTTAACAATGGATACATAGCGTCCTGTTTATCTCGATTAATCACATTCATTGCTATTGTCATCGCCTGGGTTTTTTTTCGATCTCCCGATTTCACAACTGCCTTCCACATTTTACAAGTAATGTTTTTAAATGTATTCACTCTGCCAACATCTTGGTATTTTCGTAATATGACGCAATTTTTTTCTATTAAAACAATTGTTTTCTCAATTTTCATATCATTTGCCATAAGCTGGCTATTCCCTAATACCTATCAGTTACTATCACGATTTAGGACAGCCTTATTAATTCCAAAAGATTATTATTTACGTAGAAAATTAACCTGGAAACCCAATCTGCTATGGAATAGCATGACTTCAATCCTGTTTGTGCTTGGAATCAGTTTTATTCAATCTTCAAGCACATTTTTATATTTTCGATTTTAATATTTAAAAATTAACTTGCGGTTTAATCACATGAAAAAAATATATTATAAAAATTTAATTTTATTTTTCTCTCTAACCATTATTTTATTTATGATCATAATATTGGTTAATTATTATGGTGATGGTGAATATCATTTTTTTCGATCAAGCTCTTTTGAATATAAATTAACTGATGCCTTGTTAAATCAAAATAAAGCATTAATCTGTATTAACTATAATGATAGAAATGTTAAAAGATTATTGTTAAAGCAAATTCCAGAACAACCCAAAGTCTTAATATTAGGCTCCAGTCGCACTATGTCGATCGGAAATAATTTTTTTAATAACGTCCATTTCTTTAATGCGAGCGTCCATACCGCTAATTTAGAAGATCATATTGCCATTTATTATCTTTATCACCAACGCGGATGGAAACCAAGGAAAATATTAATCGGTCTGGATCCCTGGATCATAAGCAAAAGTAACGCCGAAACATTATGGAAAATAACATTTTTATCTGAATATCGTGAAGCTAGAAAATTATTTACTACTGATAAGCAAGATACTATAAATTTTTATTATCAAAATATCAGTCGTTTTTTAGAAAAAAATAAAGAACTTTTGTCTCCTTATTATCTTATCGATTCATTGAAAAACATAAAAATGCTTCTTAAACAGGACATTAAAAATAGGATTATAATAAATCCTAATACAATCCAAATTGATCATTTTCCTTCTTGTCATCTTCATCTACCTGATGGAACATACTTAACATCTATTACAGAAGAATCAACCTCTGCCACACAAGCTGATTATGCTGGTTCAGTCGAAATACATCGATTTTCCTCCACCTCACTAGAGTTAAGCCGCAAAAAAATGGAGTTATTCGAACAATTTATAGACTATTTGTCAAAACAAGGTATTGAGATTATTTTCTATTTACCACCTTATGAACCCATGTTTTACTCAAAAATTAAAAAAAATTCGAACGATCAAATTTTTAATGTGACTGAAAACTACTTTCGCTCTATTGCTGCTCAACATCATATTAAAGTTATGGGATCGTATAACCCATTTTTATTTAATTTAACATCAAATGATTTTATTGATGATATACATTTAAAGAAGCAAGGGATTGACAAATTATTCATGCGTGTTTAAATATAGCCAATCCTTGCTGCTGTTCATATAATACACAATAACATTAAAAATTGAGATGTAAGTTTCAGGATTTAAGGAATGGATTTATGTTAAGGAAAAAATGGTTAAATGTGTTATTTCTATTATGGAAATTTATGCAATGTATAGGCGGCATTCCGTTATTTTTATTTTTCTTGATTCTATTGTTCGCATTACCTTTTAAAATAATTAAAGATAAAATTCGAAAACCTGATTTATCTGCGCTATTTGTAGGAATAATTACTATGATTACTTTTTTCAATGCCGCAATCATTGCACTATGCAATCCAGATTTATCAGTGTATTTTTGTTATTCTCAATTCATGTTTTATTGTCTTGCAGCGTTTTTAGTAAACGAAACATTAAACAAAAATAGCATAGATCAAGCAATGCCTTACATCAACATTTATAAAAAACGAAATGAATTATGACACTTGTTAAAACAACGCTCTGGACAGGTCTTTCAACTCTAATCAAAGTTATCTCTACATACATAATGTGGAAAGTAATTGCCGTATACACTGGGCCAAGCGGATTAGCCACTATTGAGCAATTTCAAAACTTTATCCAAATTTGTCGATCATTATCGTGTAGTCTTAATCAAGGCATAATAAAATATGTATCAGAATACAAAAATGATGAAGAAAACAAATCACGCATATTAAGCAGCGCCTTCACTGTTTATCTTGTAGCGTCTATCATAGTTAGCATTGTTCTATTTTATTTTAGTGCAGATATTTCAGAAAAAATTTTTAATTCTCTTGCTTATAGACAAGCAATAATACTGTTAGGAGTAAGCATCACTTTATATTCATTAAACAATTTATTTCTTTCTGTCCTAAACGGAGAATTCGAAATTAAAAAATATGTGAGCTGTAATATTGTAAATACGATATTTATTTTTACGATCACTGTTTATTTGATAATACACTACGGCATACAGGGAGGACTGATAGGGTTCGTATTAAACCAATCTATTGCATTACTATTTACAATTTATTTGGTCATCAAAAGTAAATGGTTTAAGTTAAGCTCCTATATTCAAGGCATAGATAAAGACAGTATTAATAAACTAGCAAAATATGCAATCATATCTTTTGTACCTATTTTACTTGTACCTGTTACATTAGTCATTTTAAGAAAATACATTGCCCATACACTATCATGGCAAGATGCGGGTTACTGGCAAGGCATCATGAAACTATCCGATGGATACTTAATCCTAATGGAACTCATGATAAGCGTTTATTTTTTACCTAAAATTTCTATGATTAAAACCTTACCTGAACTTAAAGCAGAAATCATCTACAGTTATCGATTAGTCATTCCTCTAGCTTTACTCGGTGCAACTTCCGTTTTTTTGCTTAAAAAACAAATTGTAATTGCCTTGTATAGCGCACAATTTTTCCCCATGCTGATTTTATTTAAATATCAATTAATCGGTGATGTAGCAAGAATAGGGGCTTGGTTATTAGCCAATATCATGGCTGCAAAAGCGATGATAAAAATTCTTGTCATTTCTGAAATTATTTTTAATCTATCTTACATTTCATTAACGATTATTTTTGTGCATTATTTTGGACTAATCGGAACCTCTATTGGATTCACGATAAATTACATTATATATTTTTTTGCAATGATTTTTTTTACAGTAAGATGCGTGCGTAATGGCGCATTTCAATTAGTAACTTGATTTTCTATCAATGGGATAAGTCTTGAGGTCATGCATGGCAGAATTTGAAAAAATGAAGTATGAGTGGAATGAAAATCTGACTTCAGATGAGTGGGATGGTTTTTTATCGCAATTTCATGGCCATCCACTCCAATCCACAAAATGGGGTGATGCAAAAAAATTATCTTGCGGAATCCATGATCACCGTTGGATAGCTTTTAAAAACGGAACCCCTTATTTTATGGCCCGATTTGAAGAAAGATGGTTGTTTAAACTGTTGAAAATCGCCTGGATTCCAAAAGGACCTGTGATTTTAGATAAACATTATGAATCCACTTTGCATAAAGAATTTTTGTCCCGATTAAAAAAAAGGGGCTTTTTTCTATGCGCTACCAACCCGTGGGAAAAAATTGAATTTATGGACAAAATAAATTCCGCCTTTCATACCATCTGGCTTGATTTAACCATCAAAAAAGAAAAGCTATGGGAGAATTTACATAAAAAATGTCGCTCTGATATCAAAAGAGCCAAAAAGTTAGGCGTGCTAATAGAAAAATCAAAATCACTTGATGACCTTAATTTATTCTACCAAGTTTGTGAATCGATTAGTAAAAGCAAAGGATTTAGTTTAAGTACATCATTACAATTAATGTCATATTTATTATCAAGCGATCATGATCAAGTTGAATCTTATCTGTTTGTGGCACGACACGAAGGTCACTTTTGTGGTGGCGCATTTTTAATGCGCTGTGGTGAAAGCGTTCATTATCTTTGGGGCGCAGTGAATCGCGATTTCGCGCACTTATGCATTGGCGAAGCACTTCAATGGGAAATCATTGAATGGGCAATAAGCAAAAATTGCAAAAAATATGATTTAGAAGGAATATCCGCAAAACAAAATGGCGGGGTTGATAAATTTAAGAAAAAGTTGGGCGGTACTGTTATTGCATATCCTAGTATACAAATTTATCCCTTGCATACGGGGCGTAAAATTATCATATGCTTAACAAAAATTTATTTGTTCTTGCAGCCTAAAATGACTAGGGTCTGTCGTCAATTACTTACTCGTAGCGAAAAAAGAGGGAATTGAGATGAAATTTTT
>CAZAEO010000027.1:0-19321 GCA_964484285.1 uncultured Coxiellaceae bacterium
GACAGTAGTGCGTTTCACTCAGGATGACAAAATTTATTTTTGTCGTGTACAGAGTCTCTACTTATATATTTTACCTGGAAAAAGACCCATTTTTACTTACGATGCAACTATATTGACTAAATTATGCGCTAAACTTCTATATAAGATCTTATTTCAACTGGCTTTTTATCGCTAATTTGCATATATTAAACAAAGGATTGTTAATTTCAGGATGGAATACATTATGAGCGATGTTATTGATGCAGCTATCAAAAGAACATCCATAAAAAAACAAGAATGTTTTTCGGAATTAACTGAAGAAGAACAAAATATGCTTGCAGATTTATTGCAAGAAAAACATTTCGCCCCAGGAGATACTATTGTTACAGAAGGTGATTTTGTAGATAGTGTTTATTTAATCGTAAACGGAACAGCAGATGTATGTCACATCTATATACAAAACAATTCGCCACACATTAAATCCATCGCTACTCTTGGACCAGGAGATGCAATAGGACTAAATGATACCGGCTTTTACTCCATATCAGGTGTGCGTACTGCAACTGTTATCGCAAAATCAAATATAGTAACATTATGCTTAAGTATTGCTGCATTTCATGGGTTTGCTTTAGTCAATTCACATGTGTTAGAGGTCATGCGTAATAATGCCGAGGCTATTTTAGATAAAATAAATAACCGCTAGAACGCGCATGTGGAATAAAATAGAGAAGGATTTTTGAAGTGCGATTTAATATACTAATTATGTTAATAATGATTTCATTATGCAGCATTTATCCTGCATTAGCAAAGACCACTACGCATGCAACAACACCGAAAATCAAACATCATAACCCTACGGTTCATGCAAAACATAAAAATAAAAAACATACCCACTTATCGATACATCACGAAAGAGTCAATGCAAATCTGGCTGCCATTGTGCCAGCATCCACATCCATACTGCATGCTTCTGATTCAGTTGTCCCGCTCAATCATACACTTGCATCCATTAACGTAAACACGATTAATAACACGATACCCTCTGAAAGTTTCATTACTTCGGTAGAGAAAAATTTGATTAACTTCGTCCATAAAACTGTAAGTACTCTTCACTACAGCAGTTATAAATTAGGCGGAACACATTTTGATACAGAGCACGGTGTATATATTGTGGATTGTTCTAGTTTTGTAGATCACATTCTGCAAGAAGTATACCCCAATGCATATTCAAATTTAGTCAATTCTGCTGGTACGGATAATCCAGCTTCTAGCCATTATTATCATTTCTTCCATGCATTGCCAGAGAATTCAGATCAATATTGGAATAAGATTGCTGATGTAGAAGAATTACGTCCAGGCGATATCTTGGTATTTCGTTATAAAAATTCTCGCGGCGCACAAACTGGCGGGCATGTGATGGTAGTCATGGATAAACCTGTACGCGTCAGTGATGTATTCTTTGTGCGTATAGCAGATTCTGCCTCTAGCGGTCATAGCGAAGATACCCGACAACCGCATACCTCAGGTATCGGTATCGGCACATTATTACTAAAAGCAAATCCAAAAACAGGCAGACCTTCAGCGTATGCATGGGGAGTAAGAAGTTACTGGAACCATAATGTTACTTTCGCCATGGCAAGACCTTCGGCAATAGATATGCCAATAAATAATGCATAGATTGCACTTTTGCATCCCTATTATTTAATAATTCCACAAATCATTCTTTTACCGCCGCCGCCTAATTTTTCTGGTGCATCAGAGTAATTATCGGTACCCTCATGAATCATCAGCGCATGATTTTGAATGTCTTTAAGATGATGTAAACGAGGTGCTAATAAAGGCAATGTTGCACTACCATCAGCAACAACATACAGTGCAGGTAAATCACCTAAATGACCGTTATCATTATAAGGACCTAAATGTTTTCCAGTCTTTCTCGGATCCAAATGACCTCCAGCAGCCATACCATTTTGTTCACAGGAAGGCATCTCATGAATGTGAAATCCATGCAATCCAGATGTTAAATTACGTAGTTTAGGTATAAACAATAAACCATACTTATTTTCAATAATCGTGACTGTACCAACAGATTGACCAGCACCATTCGCCGTTGTGAGATGCATAGAAATGGTGGTATTTGCAAATAATGCAGTACTCGACGTTAAGCAAACAAAAACTACAAATAGCTTTATACTATGTAACATAAATCATTTTCCTTATCATCTTTTTCAATTCGTTTTAGGTTTTACTACAGCACTTCCTGTTACCACAGTAATTAAATCTAAACTAGACTCACCACAATCTTGGGCAATTTTTTTATGCGCCTGCATTCGTAGGCGACTAATAGCAGACCAATCTTTTCCTTCAGCATACATAGGTGCACTCAAAATCATTTTCACTCTACCCGGATTAAATAAATATTCTTCATCGCGTAATATTTTACGAGTTCCTTGAATTGCAATAGGACAAATACCTATTCCTGTATCAGCAGCTACCTTAAATGCACCGGGTTTAAATGGCCTCAATCCTTCAGCATAGGTAAAAGTACCCTCAGGAAAAATAATAACCGAAGCGCCTTCTTGTAAAACTTTTTCTATCTGCCTAGTATTTTCTATACTTTTAGAAAAATCGCTGCGATCTACGAACACATGCCCTAATCTTTTCATAAAAGTACCTACAATAGGTACATTAAATAATTCTTTTTTGCCGATGAAACGGACGCCGGGTGGTAAAATACCAATGAGTAATACGACATCGATATAACTAGCATGGTTTGCAACATAAATAAACGGTTTTGTTTTATCGATATATTCTTTTCCTTTAATCTTTACAGGACAAAAAGCTAAAAACATCAATAAACGCGCCCAATATTTATAAACTATTGCAGCATGCTTCCTAGAAAATAAAAACAAACTTAAATAACCTGCAGGGAAAGTACCCAAAAATACGGTCGCAATATAAAAAGTAAAAAATAATTTAATTAAAAAATGAATACCTTGTTTGATTTTTATAGCTACTTTATTAAAGGTCAACTTAGAAATCTGTAGCCATACAGGAAGTTTACGCTTTGTTAATTTTCTGTCTAGATAAGCCTGCTTGCATGCTGAACGTTGTAATTTACCACTGGATGTTTTAGGAATAGTATGCGGAGGCACCAATACAATGTGATCAGGAACCACATCCAACGCATTACCTAATTTTTCGTTAATCTGTTGAATAATGACATCCCGTTGAGGAATTTTTTTATCGCGTGTTTCAGCAACAACGATTAATTTTTCTGTACCATGCTCTAGATCAACCACACCAAATGCAATTACACATCCCGCGCGTATTCCAGAAACTTGCCCAGTTAATTCTTCCAATTCGGCAGGGTACACATTTCTTCCCGCCTTGATGATCAGATCCTTTTGACGACCTGTAATGTACACTTCTCCTTCCGCTTGATAAGCAAGATCACCAGAATCTAACCAACCATCATGATAAACAGCCTGGGTTGCTTCCGGATTTCGATAATAACCTTGCATATTGGAAGGGCCACGAAATTGCAAAAAACCAACCTCTCTTTCTGGAAGTACGTGGTTTTTTTCATTAACAATTCGTACCTCATGTTCTACTAATGGAAAACCACACGAGATAAATTGTAAAGTATTTTTGGTATTTGTCTGATCGACTGAAACCGCACGACGTTCAAGTTCAAATAGATTTCGATCAATAAAATCAATGCGTGGGCCGCGATTAAGTGGTGGGGATGTTAATCCTACACAGGATTCTGCCAATCCGTATACAGTCAACAACGCTTCTCTTTTAAATCCGTAAGAAGCAAAACGCTTAGCAAAATGTTCTAATGTTTTAGGCTGAATGACTTCCGCCCCATTAGCTGCAACACGCCAAGAACGCAAATCAAGTCCTTCAATAACTGCAGGTTCAATTTTATGTACACAGAGCTCATATGCGAAATTCGGTGCAGCAGAAATAGTCCCTCGATGATAATGAATTGCCCATAACCAACGCTCTGGACGATTTAAAAAACTTAAAGGAGATAGCAAAGTCAGTGGCGCACCATGATATAAACTGCCAAGCCAGGCTCCAATTAATCCCAGATCATGATAGAGAGGCAGCCAGCTTACTACTCTATCTCGAGAAGAAAACTGAATAGCCTTGCCCCATGCTCGAATATTAGCAAGTAAATTTTGATGCGTTAATAACACGCCTTTGGGTGTGCTCGTGCTACCCGAGGTATATTGAATCAAAGCAAAATCCGTTGATTTAGCTGCGCGAATAGGTGCTTTTTCTGTGGTCTGAAGTAATGTATCCACTGTTGTTACAGCTTTAAGACTAGGAACAAATGTTCGCAATAAGCGACTTAACCTTTCTGCTTGCTGAAAAGTCACAAGAATCCGTACTTCTGCATTCTGCAAAATTTTTGCTTCCTGCTTAGCATACGCTTCAATATGCGCTAAACGAAAAGGTGGATAAATAGGCACCGGAATACAGCCTGCCAGTAATATGCCAAAAAAAGTATAAAAAAAGCCGACAGAAGTCGGTAACATAATGGCAACCGTTTCACCAGGTTTCAAACCCTGATTAATAAGTGCTTGAGCTATTCTCTGCGCAGACTTAAACAATGTATCATAAGTAATGATTTCTTCTTTATTGGATTCATTTTGTAAGTAAACATGCGGCCGATTAGGATAGTGCTCTACATAAAGTTGTAATAATTCAATCAGTGTCTTAGCTTTTGTTGGATCTACATGGGTTTCTTCTAACAATGATCTACTAACCTCCTGTTCCTGCAAAACAAACTTTGCACTAGGAGATAAATCACAAATCACTTTTACAATATCATTTAATGTTTCTGCCTCAGCAAGCAGTTGATCTGACAAGCGGACATCAAATCTTTTTTCAATTCGATGAAAGAGTTCTGATCGCCCTAGGCTATCAATACCTAAATGTTGTTGTAACGAGGCATCTAATGCGATTTTTCTTTGAATATGCTCTTCATTTGACTCTTGAATAAATTGTTCAGTCAACGAAAGCAATTGATTTTCAATATCCTGTTTAGTTAAATTCATGTTTAAATTATCCAACTCGATGCTACAGTATAGTAATGGATGCAGGATATTGCATCAACCTTTCTCATGGCGTTTTTGATAATCTTCTTTCGGGTATAAAAAAAGCAATAAACAAGCCCCGAATATAATGAACAAAATCCCCATTAAGGAAAGGAAACGCGGAACAACATGCCAAATTAATCCATCAAAAAGCATAGCAAATATCACACTGGCATAAAGAAATGAGCTTGTTAAACGTACCGGGGCATACCTCGCTCCATGCGTAAAACAAAGTTGATACAAATATCCAAAAGCACCGATGCCAATTAACAAGAGAATGCTATTCATATCCAATACATGCCATACGTTTTTACTCACCGTCAACAGCATAACGCATGCAACAGCTGTTCCAACTGCAAAATAATAAAACATGTTTCTAAGAGCGGGCTCTGAATAAGCAAGATACCGACTGCCTACAAACACGACTGCGGCACAAAAACCAGAAATTAAACCGATTAGTGTAGCAGGATTAAATAATTCTTGCCCTGGCTGCAAAATCAAAATAACGCCTAAAAATCCCACACCCATGCCCCACCATAATCTGTGCACAATTTTTAATCCTCCCCAAAAAAATGCAATGATTGGAATAAACAAAGGCGCCGTATTGAATAACACAGTTGCATCTGCTAACGAAATAGAACTTGCTGCATAAAAATAACAAAATACACTGATCAAACCAAGAATATCTCGAAATAAATGTAAAAGTAAGCGGTGGGTTTTCAAATAAACAAATACACGTTCTTTAGCAGGATTAAAGTAAATAAAGGGCAAAATAATCAGTAATGTTATTAAATAACGGGCAAATAAAATCACTTGAATAGGGAATAGATGCGAAATTCCTTTCACCAAAACGATCATCAACGTATTAAAAAACGCGGCCAACAATACAAGAGGAACTGCTTTACGTAATTCCGTTTTTGGACGTTGATACATACTATGACCTTATTTTTCTGAATGATAACACAAGAATCTCTCGTGCCAACGAAAGTTTCGGTATCTCGTAACACGGTTTGAATCAAATTTTTAAAGCAAGTGATGGTTCTTGATTTTCTTTTTCCGCTTTCGCTTCAGAAGGAGTCTTTAAATAATACGCTCTCCATCTGTTATTCCATAACAAATTTACGATAGAATTTTTCAATGTATTGGGGCGAGGAATGTCTTGTTTTATTTCTGATTGATCTGACGTCGCTCGACTAGATTTTTTATAATTTCGTATTCGACGTGAAATGACAGTATTTTGCATTCCACTCGTTGAGAAAAGATACTTTTCTGCCTGATACACAGCCAATCTAGGCAATATCACTTGGGCACAGGCTTCTCGTGAAGGTTTATATAAAAGAGGAGAGTATAAATTTAAATACGCCTCGCACTTTGTTGCTCTCTCATCTTGAGTAAAATAATCGAGGACATATTGCTTCGCTTTTTCTCTCGCTTCCAACTGAGTTTTTTTATCTGTTGCCAAATCAGCAAAACTTTGTGCTGCCAAAGATAAAAAATGCTTGTCCTGCATAAATTCACGAAAAGGAAATAATACACGATGCATACAGAGAAAATTCACATAATATCCGATCATTTGAGCTGTAATATTACACCGTTGCACACAAGTAATATTATATCTTATTTCTCCAAATTGATTTTTTTCATTAGTTTCCTTTTCCATTGTAACAAGATTTTTTCAATATAAATATTCAGCCTCTGAAAGATTACTTATAACATGTCTTTCCATGACTTTCTCACATTCACTAAATTCTTCAATAATAAAATTTGCTATGTCGTTATCAACATTGGATTGTCTCGTAGTTGTCATAATTTAAGCCCTCGTTTTAATTAACTCATCATTTTAATAATCCAGCCTTAAGGTTTTCTTAATAATTAAGTATAAAAAATACAAAAAATAGCTAATTTATGCGATAATAGCAAAAAATTTTATACGATAATCGATCATGAGAATTTTAATTGTAGAAGATGAGCCTAAAACTGCTGCCTATCTTGCAAAAGGATTAAGTGAAAATGGCTTTGTAACTGACACTGCCCATGATGGTGAAGAAGGCGAATATCTTGCAACGCACTATAGTTATGATCTTATTATCCTTGATGTCATGTTACCAAAACGAAATGGTTGGCAAGTATTAATGACTATTCGACGCTCACAGCCAGATGTGCGTGTACTCTTTCTTACTGCAAGAGATGATACAGAAGATAAAGTAAAAGGGTTCGAATTAGGAGCAGATGATTATTTAGTTAAACCATTTGCGTTTTCTGAATTATTAGCACGTATTCGTTCTTTATTACGTCGCAGCACGATTAACTCATTAGATAATATCTCCATAGCAGATTTAAAAATTGATTTAATCAAACATAAGGTGCAACGTGCATCAAGTAGAATTGATCTAACACCAAAAGAATTTAGTTTGCTTACCTTCATGGCGCAACGTACTGGAGAAGTCCTATCACGCACATTGATCGCAGAAAATGTCTGGGACATTAATTTTGATAGTGATACTAACGTAGTTGATGTTTCTATTCGTAGATTAAGACAAAAAATAGATGACCCTTTTACAAAAAAATTAATTCACACAGCACGTGGAATAGGGTATGTTTTGGAAGAACGTTAAAAAAATCTTAGCTCACACCCAATCGATTAAAATCCGTCTTATATTATTTTATACTATCGCCACAACTAGTTTACTAATATGCATCACGCTCTCTTCTTATTGGGTAATGGTAAGCACTATCTATCAAGCGGAACATCAATTCTTATCAGATGAAATAGATATATTGCAACACATTATTCACAAAAAACAACATGATATATCTGCATTAAAACAAGAGATAACAGAAATTCCTTTTATATTAGATAATTCAATCTATCGATATTACATTCGAATATTAGATGATAAAAATCAACCTATCATCGAAACCAGTGGTATGCAAAAAGCTATTCAAGGCGCTCCATTTTTCTTTGCCCATCTGACCCATAAACAAAGTCATTGGTGGCATTCTGCTGATGGGACAGATTATTTATTAATGCAAGCCGCAGTAACATTTTCCGAAGCAAAGCATGTTTGGACTATTCAAGTTGCTTTAGATGTGAGTTATGAGCGTCATATAATCAAAAAATATCGAGTATATCTATTCATTACCTTGCTTACAGGAATAATATGCGCACTTATCTTAGGATATATCATTGCTAACAAAAGCATGCGTAGACTATATGACCTCACTGAAACAACCAAAAATATTACAGCAACCTCATTACATCAACGAATTAATCTACAATTCTGGCCAAGTGAATTACGCGCGCTTGGGATGGCATTTAATGAAATGTTAGATCGCATTGAATTATCATTTTCCAGATTAACTCAATTTTCTGATGATCTTGCACACGAACTACGCACCCCAGTAAACAATTTAATTGGCGAAACGGAACTCGTACTTTCCCGTTCATCTACAATAGAAGAATACCAGCAAATACTCGAATCTAATTTAGAAGAATCACATCGCTTATCACAAGTTATAGAAAATATTTTATTTTTAGCACGTACTGAAAATCCTAAATTAGAAATTAAAAAAAATCTAGTGCAGGTTAATGAAGAAATTGGCCTTATTTGTGATTTTTATCAAGCTTTAGCTGATGAAAAAAATATTCAGATAACTTTATCTGGTAAAGCAACTCTACATGCCAATCCCACTATGTTTCGTAGAATGCTAAATAATATTTTAGCTAATGCACTAAAATACACCCCTGAATATGGAAAAATTGATTTTACAATAACAGAAATGCAAAATAACAGAATTGAAATTATCTTACGCGATAATGGCATAGGAATCGCAGCAGAACATATACCTAAACTATTTAATCGTTTTTATCGAATTGACAATGCCAGATCACATCTATCTGGTGGTATTGGCTTAGGCTTACCCATCGTAAAATCAATCATTGATTTACATCATGGAACTATCTCAATCACGAGCATTCCTGAAAAAGGCACCATTATCACTATTTATTTACCCAAATAATGCGACAAAATCTAGCGAAAGAAACCATGAATGGTTACTCTGGTTTTTCTGCATCTGCTTTTTCAAGAAAAGAAATCCACTCTTCGGTTTCTTTTGAAGTGTTATCTAACACAAAAGCACGCTTGAAGTTTTCGAGCGCTGCAGCATTACGAGTTAAATGATGCTGACAAAGTGCCAGATTATAGTAAAGGCCAAACTGTTCACCTACAAATGATTGAGCCATTTCATAATATTTTACAGCCTCATCATATCGTTTAATCGCGTGAAAAAAGACACCGATCTCAAAGAAAATGCATTCTGTTTTAGGCATATAATAATAATTCTCTGCCATTTTCGACATATTATGTGCCATGAAGGTAATCGTATCACTATCTGATCCATCAATTAACGAGGTAACGCGATTAGATAATTTTAAGTAAATATGGGGATCCCATCCTGCCATTTGCATATGAGAAGCAATAGTATCTAAACTACATTCTTGAAATGAATCACTCATTCGACGATGCAAAGTGAAGTAATCACTGGGACTATAGCCTTCTACATATTTCTCAATAGCTATCCAAGTTAATGGCATATCTCGCAAATTCAATTCACTGGCAAAAACTGACGTCTTAATACCTCTGCGTGGTGTCTGTAAAAAATAATCGCCGCCACTATTTTTAAAATAATTACCCATCGCATGGAAATTTACCATCATTGAGAAACTTCCATGAAACGAAATAGATGGATGCCCTAAATGATCAAGAGATTCAACAGTACTATAGCCTTTGTCTGTCGAAATAATAAATAATTTATTATTAGCTAGTTTTTTTAAGAATTTTATTGCATGAAACGAACCTATCGGAAATAAAAAACTCGATTCAGTTAACGATTTTTTATATTCATCCAAAATACTATCTAAATGCGGATCGCCATAATAAGATCCTTTGATTTCATCTACACTATAATCGACAGAAATTTTTTCCATATCAACCGGACGATTATTTTCCATATTTTTTTCGTCAGTTGATAATGTAAGCAATAATTCATATAACTTACCTTCATGCACAGCAAATGAATCATGCGAAACAGTATCAAAGATATAATTAGCAAATACAGTTAATGGGTTAACAAGGACTTCTGGATTTAAGCGAATATTACTCCTCACCAGGGTAATAGGGCGTTCTGCTTCCATATCATATATAGCAAAATCCATTATTCCTTTGTCAATGAAAGGCTTTAATGCTGGATGCTTTTCCCAATAAGCCATATTGTTTTTCGTAAAATCACTCATGACATAGCATATTTTGATATCATGCAACTGCATTTTTTGTAGCAATTGAGTTAACGTTTTAACGAAATAATAACTGAATCGTCCAGAACCTGTGCCAAGTTCCATAATATAAAATGGATGGTTTTTTGCATCCGGATGTTTATTTGTCCAATCACAAATGAATGCTACAACTAATTCTGCGTAACAATTAGCAATAAATGGGTTACTCGTAATATAAAAAGGTACTTGATTAACCCATGCATTGATACCTTCTTTATCAAAATATTCCCGTTGCATACGCCATAAGGCGGATTGAGAAAATCGTTTATGTTTTTCAATGACTACTTTTCTATCGGCGGTTGCAGGTTTCACAGCGGCACCCTCATTATGTTTTAAGATTTTTAATCATTTTACTCTTCTATAATATCTAATTTACGTCACTATTGTCTAAGCAAAAAGCACAAAAAATATGCTTTTTTGCCGAGAGAATAGGGTTAAATTGCTGAATCCCTGTAAAATGGCTTCCAATTGTTACTAAAATACACTTTTAACCTTGATAAAATCATAATAAAACATAATATAATATAATTGTCCCTATAAATTCAGGACGATGCGATTATGCTACTTGAGTAGCGGGTTCTCAATAACCCAATTTAGCATTATAAAAAGGAAGTAACAAATGAGTGACGCGCCACTAAGGATAGTGCAGATTAGCGACATTCACTTATACGGAAACAAAGAAAAAGCTTTATTGGGTGTCAAGACCCAAGAAAGTTTCGATGCATTAATCCAACAGCTCAAATTAGATAAAAAACCTCCCGACCTTATTTTACTGACAGGCGATCTATCTCAAGATGGCTCCGAAGCTTCTTATACCTATATTGCGAATACCATGAAAACATTTCCTATTCCTGTTTATTATGTGCCAGGCAATCATGATAATGCACAGGTCATGACACATGTATATCCACGAGAAAATATCACGCATCATAAACATATTGTATTAGCACATTGGCATATCATTTTGCTAAATTCACAAAAGCCAGGAGCGGTGGAAGGATATTTGGACCGCACTGAATTAAGTTTTTTACAACATTGTTTGCAAATGTATCCAGAACACTATGCAATTATAGCATTTCATCATCACCCCATTCTGGTAGGAAGCACATGGCTAGATAAACTCGGATTGATCAATGCAGATGATTTATGGGCCATTCTTGCACATTTTCCAAAAGTACATTCCATTTTGTTCGGCCACGTACACCAAGAGCATACGGGGAAAAAAAACCATATCAATTATTTTTCTGCGCCATCGACCTGCATTCAATTCAAACCCAATAGTCCAACTTTTGCGTTGGATAACTTACCTCCTGCATATCGCTGGATTGAGCTGCATCCAAACGGCAAACTAGATACCGGTATAAAGCGAATACCGAAATACATCGGTGAATTTGATGCAAATGCAAAGGGATATTAGGGCATTTGATATGACAACCTGAGACACTAAGTTTTAAATATTTCCTCAAAAAAACTTTTCATCGTAACCCATGACCGTTTATCAGCAACATTATTATAAACTGTCCCCAAATTCGGATCATTGGCTTGTGGATTAGTAAATGCATGTTTTGTATTACCATACACATGCACTTGCCAATCAGCATGAGCATTTGTCATTTCATTTTCAAATGCGGTCACTTGCGAAACGGGTACCATAGGATCTTCATAACCATGCAGTGCAAGTATTTTTGTGCGTATGGGCTTCACCACTGAAACATTTTCTGGTGAGTGTAATAATCCATGAAAACTGACCACCCCACGTACATCTACACCACTACGAGCTAAATCTAATGCACATAATCCACCAAAACAAAAACCCATAGCACCTACTTTTGCAGTATTAACATATTCTAATTTGGTCACTGTCTCGAATGCAGCAAGAATCCGTTGACGAAGCATCTTGCGATCATTCACAAAAGGTTTCATCAATGCTGTTTTTTCATCATTGGTTTTACCTGTTATTCCTTTGCCATATAAATCTAAAGCGAACCCAACATACCCTAATTCAGCTAATTGCTCGGCCTTTTGGCAAGCAAAATCATTGCGGCCAGACCAGTCATGAATCACAAGAATAGTGGGCTTTTTAGCAGATGTATCATCATGGTAAGCACAATATCCTTCTAATAACGTTTCTTTATCGTAATATTCTATTTTTTTAGTTAATAACATGCTTATTCCTTTTAAAAATGATTAAATTAAATATATATTCATTTTTAACATATAACGTATCACGTTCAAACTACTGTTATCATGAAAATAGAAATGTTTTTTCAGCCAGGAAATGATTTAGGAAAAATATTTAGAGATATGTAAAATTTATTTATTCTGTTGTATCATATTGGTTGTTATTAACTTAAAAGGGAAATTATTATGGTACGTAAGAGACGTGCAAAATCAGCTGCTAAGAAAAAATCGGCAGCTAAAGCCATGAGGGCGAAAATAGTTGCTCTGAAAAAAGAGCACAAATCTGCATTAAAAAAAGCGATAGCCAAAGCCTATCGAGATGGCGTTGCTGATGGAAAGAAAAAAGCTAAAAAAGCAGGAAAGAAAAGAAGACGTAAAGCAAAGAGGAGATAAACACTAATTTTGCTGTCTTTTCATTACGCCCCGCATAGGGGCGTAATGCTATTTAAGGTTCCCATATTAAACTCTATAAATGACGCAACATTTTAATTCTCATCATGATAGAATTTTAAAAGTCTTATCTAAGGAATGGATTATGACTACTGTCGCAGATGTTCTAGTGAATACATTAGAAGCTATAGGGATTGAAAGAATTTACGGTATTGTAGGTGATTCCTTAAATGGAATTACGAACTCCTTAAGTCGTAAGAAAAACATAAAATGGATCCATGTACGCCACGAAGAAGCCGCGGCTTTTGCAGCAGGAGCCGAAGCACAACTCACAGGAAAACTTGCCGTCTGTGCAGGAAGTTGTGGCCCAGGTAATACGCATCTTATTAATGGCCTTTATGACAGTCACCGTAGCGGCGCTCCTGTTCTCGCGATTGCTGCACATATCCCCACATCTGAAATAGGAGGTCATTATTTTCAAGAAACACATCCTAATATTTTATTTAAAGAATGTAGCCATTATTGTGAAATAGTTTCGTCGCCTGAACAAATGCCACGTTTATTAAGTATAGCAATACAAACAGCGCTGACTAAACGCGGCGTTGCTGTATTAATCATTTCCGGTGATACAGCATTAAAAGAAGCCGTTATTAGTGAACCAGCTACCTGGCCTCGTGAAGCATTACCGTTGATTATCCCAAGCAAGGACGAACTTAAAAAAATGGCGGCTATACTCAACGCATCAAAAAAAACAACCGTGTTTTGTGGCCACGGCTCCGCTAATGCTCACGCCGAACTTATTGCGTTATGTGATACGCTTAAAGCACCTATGGTTCATTCTCTCCGTGGGAAAGAACATGTGGAATATGACAATCCTTTTGATGTGGGCATGACCGGATTAATTGGATTTGCCTCAGGTTATTATGCTATGGAAGCATGTGATACTTTGTTATTACTAGGTACTAACTTTCCTTATCGACAATTTTATCCATCACATGCACATATTATTCAAGTTGATATCCGCGGAGAACAACTCGGTACACGTACACCTCTCGAATTAGGTGTAGTGGGCGATATAAAAGCAACTATTCAAGCTTTATTACCGCTTCTAAATAAAAAAACCGATACTTCTTATTTAGACCACGCAGTCAATCATTATAAAAAATCGCGCAAAAGCCTTGATGATTTGGCAACAGGCACGCCAGGAAAAAAACCTATTTATCCACAATATTTAGCAAAAGCCATGAGTGAAACCGCAACAGACAATGCAATATTTTCTTGTGATGTCGGAACTCCAACTATATGGGCCGCGCGTTATCTCAAAATGAATGGAAAACGCCGTTTATTAGGTTCATTTAATCATGGTTCAATGGCAAACGCATTATCGCAAGCGATGGGAGCACAGGCAACATTTCCAAAACGCCAAGTCATCGCCATGTGTGGTGATGGTGGTTTTACCATGTTGATGGGCGATATTATCACGCTGATCCAACATAAATTGCCAATTAAGATCATTGTTTTTAATAATGGAACCTTGGGATTTGTTGAAATGGAAATGATGGTAGCAGGCATGCTAGATTTTGGTACTAGGCTTAAAAATCCTAATTTTGCCGAGATAGCAAAAATATTAGGGATCAATGGAATTCGCATTGAAGACCCTGCAGATGTCTATGAGGGAGTAAAAACAGCATTTACACACGATGGTCCAGCACTGGTTGACGTCGTGGTGAATCGTACTGAACTCGCTATGCCACCTTCCATTACCGCAGAACAAATTAAAGGATTTAGTCTTTTTATGATAAAAGCCATTATTGACGGACGGGGAAATCAAGTTGTTGATTTGATCAAAACTAATTTATGGAGATAATCTACGAGCTTGTCATTTTAAGTGAACATTAACGCTTATCTCTTTGCTCGCATGCAGCAAACCAAACATCTTCCACACGCTGCAATTCTTTTTTAATAGTTGCCTGTGATAATAGATATTTTTGTAAGCGTTCTTTATTTTGTACCTCATATAAGACAGGATCAGTTAATGCTATTTCAATCGCATTTAACTCCTTTTGCAGCGTATTTAATTGTTCTTCTAGATTTTTGATCTGTTGCAATAAAGGCCGACGTAATTCACGCTCTTCCGCACCGAGTTGTCTTTGCATTTTTTTAGATAGTTTAGGTTTAATCATTTGCGCCTCATCAGTTGCTTGCTGACGACGGAATTCAAATAACCATTTTTCATAATCTTTAAGATCGCCATCAAAATAGCTTAATTTGCCGTGTGCTACTAATACTAATTGATCCACCGTTGTCTGAATTAAGAAACGATCATGCGATACCAATAGCATCGCACCATCATATTCTTGCAACGCGATACTCAATGCATTTCTCATATCTAAATCCAAATGATTCGTGGGCTCATCGAGTAATAATAAATTAGGTTCCTGCCAAATAATTAAAGCCAGTGCGAGACGCGACTTTTCACCACCAGAAAAACGTCCGACTGGCTCATGGACATCATTTCCTGTAAAACCAAATGTGCCGAGATAAGTACGCAATTCCCGTTCATGCATTGTTGGTGCAATTTGACGCAAATGACTGAGCGGCGATTCAGAAAGTAACAAACGATCTATTTGATGCTGTGCAAAATAACCTATTTTTAACCCTGAACTATTTTCATAAAGTCCGCTAGCCGGCTTAATATCACTCGCAAGTAATTTTATTAAACTCGATTTTCCTGCCCCATTTGGCCCCAATATACCAATCCGATCTTTTGGACCAATCGTTAAATTTAAATTGTCTAAAATAATTTTACCCTCATAGGCAATACTTGCGCCCTCTAAACGCAATAATGGATTAAGACAGCGAGCAGGTTTTTTAAAATGAAATTGAAAAGGCGAATCCATTTGTACTGCGCTCACCAAATCCAAACGTTCAATTGCTTTAATGCGACTTTGCGCTTGCCGTGCTTTACTTGCCTTTGCACGAAAGCGATTGACAAAACTTTGCATATGGACAATTTGTTTTTGTTGTTTTTCAAATGCTGCCTGCTGCAACAAGAGATGCGCTGCTCGCGTTTTTTCGAAGATAGAATAATTGCCTGCATATAGCTGCAATTGCTGTTGTGATAAATAGGCAATATGTTCTACTGTATGATCCAAAAATTCACGATCATGTGAAATTAATAACAGAGTTCCAGGATAACCCATCAACCACTGTTCAAGCCAAATAACGGCATCTAAGTCCAGATGATTGGTTGGTTCATCTAATAATAAAACGTCAGAACGACACATCAGTGCTTGTGCCAAATTCAAACGTACACGCCAACCCCCAGAAAAAGAACTGACCGGCTGCTGTTGCTCTTCTTGATTAAATCCTAAACCTGCTAATAATTGAGCGGCACGCGCTGTTGCAGTATACGCACCAATATTGCCTAGCTGCTCATGTAAATGTGCGATACGAATCCCCTCCTGTTGCTGCTCAGCAGCCTGTAACGCTTGCTCTAATGCACGTAACTCCACATCACCATCCAATACAAATTCTACGGCAGATTGACTATATCCAGGAGTTTCTTGCGCGACATGCGCCAACTTAAGGTGGTGAGGAATATCAAGATCACCTGTATCAGGGTGTAATTGGTTTAGCAGCAAAGCAAATAGACTTGACTTACCTGATCCATTGGCTCCAATAATACCGATACGTTGTTTTGGATAAATGGTCCAATTGACGTTGTCCAACAAAATATGGGAGCCACGACTGAACGTGATATTACGTAAGGTAATCATGTGTAATAATCGCTAATTTAGAGTTTATCTTTGATAGGGTATCATTATGCGTACAATAAAATGGTTTATATCTTTATTAATATTATTACCAACTATAAGCACAGCAAGTATACCATGTAAAACCCTTCCTAGCATAAGTAAAGGTTTTAACTTTATTCATTACCAACAATGCTATCGTCTGCTTCATCGATGTCCTACCCAGCCTAATAATCCTCTTTTAGATGAAACATGTGTCACTAACATAATTAAAAAAAATCAATTTTGTACGCAACTAAGAGATTTATCCCGCTTATTAGAGACAGATCCAGATTATATCACCGTGCACATGTATACGAGAAAATTTGCCATCATGAGTGTTCTTTCACCTGCCGATGGCGATGAAACTTATTACATTTTAACTCCGCAAAATTGCGTCATGCAGACAATAATTGACCCCCAAAACTTGGATGTTAGTTTAAAAAAACGATATAAAAATAAAAAATCCTATTTTTATACGCAAAGTAATGGCAAACCTAAGTTACAAATTAATGCGAATGGCAACATAACTATTCGCGTTCCTATCAAAGTGACTAAAGAATGTCGAGCTTGTTCTACGTTATTAGAAGGAATGATTCAATACAATTTCACAAAAGAGGGTACCTTAATCAAAGCAAGTGTACAAAATATCAAAGAATATTTTTAAATGACAGAATTCCGAGAGTTAGCTATACTTATTTTTTACATTTAAGGAGTATCAACAATGATAAAGAAATTTACTATTATGCTATGCACATTATTGTGTAGCATGAATATTTTTGCAGAACCCTTTAAACAAATTATTTTCTTCGGCGACAGCTTGAGTGATAATGGCAACTTATATCAAGTATTAAAAATTGTTCCAAAATCCCCTCCTTATTTTAACGGCAGATTCTCGAATGGCATGACATGGGCCGAACATGTAGGCAAACATTATTATGATAAGTATTTTATTGATTATCAAAATTATTCTTATGGTGGTGCTACAGCTATTTTTCATAATCCTTTAACCGATAATTTTATTGCTCCCATTACATTAGAAGGTGAAATAAATTCGTATTTTCTTCATGCGCTATTTACTGATAAAACAAAAGTATTATATGTCATCTGGATGGGTGCAAACGATTACTTGTATGATCAAGAACCCAACATCAATGCGTTAACTGACAGCGTAGTAAACAAAACTTCATGGGCTATTACAACGTTAATGCAACAAGGTGCGCGGGAATTTTTAATTTTAAATTTACCTGATTTAGCAGTAACGCCTTATGCAAGACAACACGGAAATGGCGAGCGATTACATATCATCAGTCAAATGCACAATCAAAAACTGGATGCTGCCATTCAAAATCTAATAAACAAATATCCTAACGCACAATTTGTAACAGTGAATATCTATAACATATTTAATGATTTACTTGCTAATCCAGAAAAATATAACCAACAATATGGACAACATATTAAAGATACGATTGATGCATGTTGGAAAGGCACCGTCTTTCAAAACAAATTAGCAGCAGATAAAATAAATCTTACTGCAGAATTACGTTCAGCATTTGCTGATAAACATACCATGGGCAAAAACTTTGATACTCAGGCAATAAGTAATTACATCTTATCTTCGCCTGATCTATCACAAGCCTATCTATTGGGTAAAGCATATCAAGCAGGTATGGTTCCATGCGATAATGCAAGTGAACATGTATTCTGGGATGATTTGCATCCAACAGCAGTTTTACATCAAATGTTAGGCAGCATGGTTGTAGAATCACTAGAAAATGCAGGATTAGGTTAATTTCAGAGTATCCCAAGAGCAATGCCTTAAAACGTTGCTCTGGATTGCTTAGCTAAAACTATCATAGCTATCCTCTTCACATCCAACGCAAGCAAAATACGGTTAATTGCTGCAATAATCGTGCCGTTGCACGATTGGCAGCGGCTACACCCGAATAAGGTGTTTCTTGCTGTATTGGTTCCATAACAGAAAATTCTTTCGTTGCGATGACTTGATTAGTCGTCGCTCTAATAATTTGTGCACGAAGAGTGAAACGCAATAAATCTGGATAATTTGTATAATCCTGCACAAGTTGTTGTATTTCAGTACTTAAAATAAAATCATAACGTCCCGGCGAAGATGATGTCAGCACTGCATGAAAATGCAGCGTATTCTGCAAAGTTTGTATAATCAACGGCTGCAACATTTCACCTGGTCTATCTGCCCAAGCATTATTTGCATAGAAAGCAATTTGATATGGCCTGGTAGTATAAGCCATTCTTCTCGTTTGATACGCAAAATTTGTTTGGGGTTGCAGAACTAATAACGTAATAGGACGATTTGATTTTTGAACATGGGCTTCAGGCAATCTGTTTAATAAATAAGTATACTGTGGCTCTGTTTTAATTGGCGCAAAAATACTGCACCCTGACAGTAAAAAACCGGTTACTATAATTACAACGAATGTACTCTTTCGTAAGAAGGTTATATACCCATTACACCTCAAGATGCGAGATTTTAACATCCAGATTGCAAGAAG
>CAZAEO010000028.1:0-19222 GCA_964484285.1 uncultured Coxiellaceae bacterium
GGGGACTTACGTCCCCCATCCGATTTCGAGTCGGCGCCGTTATGACCGCTTCGGTACCTCTCCTGATTATTTTTAAAGGTGATTAGGACCTGTTCCTAATTCAGGCGGAATAAGACTGATTTCTCGCGTACTATTCGGATAGTTTCTATCAGGCACAGGATAATCCGCCTGGATGGTTGAAGACGAAAGCCCTGGTGGAATTTTTAAAGGCGGAATGCTCTTGGCTTTTAAATAATCCGTATTACGATCCTGGACAAAGCCTTTATTACCATAAATATAAGAACAGCTAGACATCATTGCCAGTAACCCTATCAGTAAAATAGTTTTATACATATATTCTCACAATGTTAAACAATGCCAGCGAGGTGCATGGCTTCTTTTAAATCAGCATGAAATTTTGGATCAAGCGGTGACAATGGTAACCGGATTCCTGGCGGAATCAAGCCCATTTGATTGAGTGCCCATTTAGCAGGGATAGGGTTGGACTCTAAAAAAAGCTTAATATGCAGGGGCATCAGTTCAGAATTGATGGATTCTGCAAGGGCTTTATTACCGTCAATCGCGGCCTGACAGAGTTGATGCATTTTGTGAGGGACAATATTCGCTGTGACAGAAATAGTGCCTTTTGTGCCGTGTAACATCGATTCCAATGCTGTAGCATCATCTCCACTATAAACGATAAAATCGCTGCGACAACGTTTTAAAATATCGATAGTACGTGCAATTTTGCCTGTTGCTTCTTTAATGCCAATAATACTGTCGATGTTAGCTAAGCGTTCAACGGTTTCAGGTAGCAAATCACACGCTGTGCGGCTAGGAACATTATATAAAATAATAGGAAGATACACTTTTTCTGCAATCATTTTATAATGTTCGAATAAACCCTGTTGAGTGGGTTTATTGTAGTAAGGTGTCACAATCAGTGCCGCATCAGCACCTGCTTTTTTAGCATTGCGTGTTAACTCAATTGTGTGATGCGTGGAATGGGTGCCTGTGCCGGCAATGACGGGAACACGGCCTTTTACCTGAGCGACAACCATAGAAATAATATCGTATTGTTCATCTTCGGTTAACGTGGCTGCTTCGCCTGTTGTCCCTGTAACGACTATTCCATCTGTTTGGGCTTCCAGATGCCAATCGATTAATGCATGCAATGATTTTTTATCGATTGTACCATCCGCATGCATTGGGGTGACCAATGCAACCAGGCTGCCTTTATACATGTTTCTTCTCCCAAGAATAACACGATCGTAGCATGCTGGATCATATTGTCTATATTTTTTTAGCCAATTTCCGTATAATTTGCGGCTGTTTAGCCTGACTGAAGGAAAATAGAATGCGTCGCACTTGGTCTGAATTGTTGTGGGGAGTTCATGCTAAATGGAGTTATCTATTATTGGCGACGATTGCAATGTTGTTTACTTTTTTAGGCGCTCGTGAAATCTGGACACAAGAGCATCGTTGGGCGGACATTGTGTCTGCCATGTTTTACTATCGTGATTTTTTTCATCCCTCTCTGAATGGCAATGATTATTATGATAAACCACTACTTTCCTATTGGTTTATTGCATTCGCTGTCGTTTTGCTCGGGAAATTCAGCGCATTTGCATTGCGCTTGCCTTCAGCATTCGCAGGATTATTAGCTGTTTGGTCTATTTATAGCTTAGGTACTCACTTAAAAGATCGTCGTCTGGGTTTGTTAGCTGGTTGGATGTTGTTGACTACGTTTTATTTTATTTTCTGGGCGCGCACGAGTAGTGCGGATATGTTAAATCTGGCAGGCACGTTGTTTGCGGTTGCTTGGTATTGGCGCACAAAAGCACAGCCTCGTTTTTTTGATTATGTTGTTTTTTTTCTGATTTTAGCTGTGACTGCTTTATGTAAAGGGCTCATTGGCCCTGTAGTTGCAGTGATGGTGATTTTGCTTGATTTATTACTGCAGAACACTTGGAAAAAACATGTACGCTTTAGTGTTTTGCTTGCCTGTATTCCTGCTGCGATTCTTTATTTTTTACCGTTTTTTGCATCTATGCAGAGTGGTATGACGCATTATCATGAAAATGGTTTGATGCTCGTTTATCGCGAAAACATCCTACGTTATTTTCAACCGTTTGATCATCAAGGGCCGCTTTATACCTATTTGATTTTTTTGCCGGTTTATTTGTTTCCTTGGACATTGTTATTTATTCCTGCACTTTTTTCACTGAGATCTCGTTGGCGAACTATGTCAGCTGATTCAAAATGGTTAGTATGGGTTGTGTTGGTTTTATTTCTTTTTTTTACGCTGAGTGGTTCAAGACGTAACTATTATGTTTTGCCGATTGTGCCCTTTGCTATTTTAATGACAGCGGATTGGATCTTGGCAACGGTTCAATCTATTCCTCTCGATATCTGGCCTGGTCGAATGGCTGTGATTTCTTTTGTATTGTTTTTTGTAGTGTTTGATGTGGTGCAGCCGCTTTACTATGCAGGCGGTGGAATGAGTCATTTTGCAATGAATTTAAAACAGGAAACCCAACACATAAGACCGTGGACGCAGTGGAATTTTGTGATGTTGGATCCGGAAAGTAAAGTACGTTTTTACCTTGCATTGCCACCTACAGTGAAAAGTTATACTCTTCACGAAGGCAAGCGGGATCAGCAAACGGCAACAAAGTTATTGAATGCCTGGCCTTTTTTGCGTGAAGCGAATGCACAAACCAATACGATTTTTATTAGTCGTCAGCAATATGCAGCAGAATTGCGCGACATTTTAAAAAATTATACGGTTGTGTTCGCTAAGCCTGGATGGGGCGAGCAATTTAGAAAAAATAATCTGGATTTACCGATTGCCTTTGTCCCAAAGAAAACGGAAAAATTAGGATGACAATTGAACTTTTGCCATTGCTGAAAAATGTATGTGCGGGTGATGAATCAGCATGGTTAACATTAAAAAATGATTTCCTCGAAAAAAAATTATCTGCTGAGGAGCAAACACAAGTTTACTTATATATTAAGCAAGCGGCTAAAACGAATGTCGTTGCTATTTATATTCATGCTTTGCTTTATGATCATGGTTTTGGTACAAAACAAGATTCAGAAATGGCTTTTTTATTAATGCGTGCAGCAGCTGCCGAGGGACATTCTGCAGCAACATTTGAAGTTGGTCGGCGTTTTTTATACGGAATTGGCATTGAAAGAAATTTGGAAAGCGCTTTTCAATGGCTAACGATGACTGCAACGAGCCCACATTATCATCCTGCTGCAATGTATCATCTTGGCTTGATGTATGAGCAAGGACTCGGTGTGCCACGCGATCCTGCCAAAGCAAAAGAATGGCAAGATAAAGCGCGAGAGAAAGGGTTTAAAATAGTTTAGCACGGTGATGAGAAGGAGCAGAGACAGGGGCCTCTAAGATCTTTAAATAATCTCCTAACATGTTAGCCAGTTCGCTCTTTGATTTCCATTTTAGCCATCTAGCATGGTGGTCTGCTGCAACTATTTTTTGAAGACCCCGTAACTCTGTGCGCTCAAGAGGTGTCATAGGTGTTTTCATAATTAAATACATTGCTTTTACTGCGACAATGAATCTATTTATATTGTTAGTATTGCGAATATAATGTTTTATTTTTTCTAAATAGTGTTGTGTTGCTTCTTGATATTCTGTCTTAACTTCGTTGTTAATTTGAAATGCATCAAAAAATGGAATGAACAAATTTTTTTGCGCGTTTAAGGAGATGTCTTTTTTTAGTTTTTGGATAAAGACGGGAGAAAATAAATGCTGAACGAGTTCAAATTGCTGTTTGAGTAAATCGTTATTATGTCTTTGTAAGACAAGGACATTATATAATAAATAATGTCCTTGATCATGATTTTTAGCCAATTGTACAATCATTTCGTTAGGTAGCAATGCAATGTATTCTGTCATTCTAAAAAATGCAGGAGATCGTGTAATCGATTGCAAAAATGCCTCTGTTTGGATATTTTCTTTTGCGTCAAATTGTTTCTCTTCAGGGGTTTTTACAGAAGAGTAAACGAGAAAAAATAATTGGGACAGGTCGTCTTGACTTAATTTATTAACATCACTTGAGCAGATTTCAAGTGTTTTGCAACCCATTACATTAATGAAATGATTCGTTTCGTGTTGAAGATCTTTTTTGCAAAGCGCTTTAAAAAAAGTAAGAAATGTATGCGGTCCATCGTGTGAAAATAAACAAACAGCAGCTAAATGAAATATATCGAGTGATTTTGTTTCCAGAGATTTAATCACTTGATTTTTTGTTTCATCCCAAGAAGAAAATTCAATGATTTTAAATAGTTGTCGCATGGAGTTGGCAGCAACTTGTTCATCGTTTTTTTCAGTTATTTTAATTAAGAAATCATTGAACTCTTGATCGGTTTTATTTAACAGTTTGGTTGCTGCAAGAGCTAATAAATGAGTTATACCAAGGGTATGAATGATACTGTTTAATCTGTTTTTTTGTGAATATTCTCCCAGTAACAGGAATCTTTCTTCTGAAATATTACGTAGCAAAGCGGCGATTGTATCGTGATGATTAAACTCTTTTTCTTCAAGCGCTATGTCTAGCAAAGAAGGATGTATTGGCAGTTTGAAAGGGATGACCATTTCATCAAATTGGTTTTTTTCTTTGTTCGTATTTACCGAAAGATGATGAATGAAATCACTTTCGATTAGAATCAAGCGAAAAAAAATGGGTAGGCGTTCAAATGGAATCGAATCAAAAATTTCTATAAAACGATTGCTTAGTTCATTGCAAAGTATAATTTCTTTTAGAAAATCACGAATGATAGGCAAGCATTGTTCGTTTATCTCGCCATTCATTAAGTGGTAAGCATTTTTCCCGCGATCGGCAGAAAATTTATTTCCCCAATAGTGTTTTATAATAGCAGCTATAACGGAGAAATAATTGTTTTTGTCTTTTTTGGGCAGTTCTGCAATAGCCTCCCCCATCATTTCTGAAAAAGTGACGGAAAGTGCTAGGCCATAATCTAGTGCTGCACGGGTACGTGCATCAATACATATTCCATATAATTTACCGCAGAATTTTTTTACGTGTTTATTTCCTGATGCTTGTACATTTTTAAATGCAAGAATGAAAGGTTCTATCAAGTTATTCAAAATGGCCCGTTTGCGGTTTGAACCTGTCGGCATATGTTTGGAGTCCAGATGAATTCCAGTAATTCTGCTGCTTGTCTTGTTGCTCCGTAAGGATTTAGGCAGAGAACCAAAATTATAATAATTTGTATAAGGCTGAAGATAGATTGTATAGTTTTGAAATTCTGGTATATCAAGATGATCAACGAGGTAATCAAGTGTATTGAGAACTATGTTTAGGTCAGATATCTCATCGGAAGATAAGTGATAGTGATTAGCAGTTAATGTTTGCTGCCGAATTTCCGCTAGGTCTTTTTTTATGGCTGCATTCGATCGAATATCTGCTTTATTTTCATCTGGTTGGCGTGAAGTAGTCATTTGGATTGTTATCATTTTTTAAGTTGCTAACAGGGTAACAAAAGCAGCTTAAAAAAAGCTTAAAATCAACACGTTTTAATTTGTTCGCAAGGAAATTCTGGGCTGCCTGCTTCAACTTGGATAGTGGCATGATCAATACGAAATGTTTGCTTCAAAATGACATTGATTGTTTTAAAATTTTCATCAGTCAATTTAGAGGTGGGCATAATTAAATGTACTGTCAAAGCAACTTCTTTCGTGCTTAATCCCCAAATATGTAAATCGTGAACTGCAACGACGCCAGGCAAGGTTTGCAAATAATGTTGAATGCTATTCACATCAATATAATGAGGAACAGCATCTAAAAGTAAGCGAATAGAATCACGCAGCAACCCCCAGGTTCCCCACAGGATTAAGGCTACGATGATCAAACCAGCAAGCGGATCGACCCACATGCGATGTGTCAATAAAATTAATACTCCCGCGATGACTACACCGAATGAAATCAATGCATCTGCCAGTAAATGCAAAAATGCACCTTTGATATTTAAGTCATCATGTGCACCGTTCATGAATAACAGGGCAGTGCTGCCATTAATAATGATACCAATCAGCGCGACCACAATCACAAGATATCCATTGACTGCTGTAATATGAAGTAATTTTTGTATTGATTCATATGCAATTAGCGATGATGTTGCTACCAGAATCAATGCATTGCTTAATGCAGCAATAATGGTTGTGCGTTTAAATCCATAACTATAGCGTTCGCGTGCAGGCAACGTTAATAGCCAATTTGCTCCCCATGCTAACACCAGACCAAATACATCACCGAAGTTGTGTACGGCATCAGCAAGTAAGCTCATCGATCCAGCGAGCATAGCATAAACGACTTGGAATACAGTGAAACTAAAATTTAAAACAACAGCGACGCCAAAAGCGAAATTAAATGATTGCTGTGATTTGACATGATGATGGTCATGCATATGATTTGTATGATTATGATGGTGTGTCACGTCTTTAATCTCGCCTTAATTTGTCTGATGCAGCAAGTGGTGTTGGATAATGTATGACAACCCAATAACATGAAACAATAAAGGTTAAAATAGTTGCTGCTTGTACCATATAATTTGCTGCAAGTCCTACCAATTTTGCTTGCATCGCCAAATAGATCACTAGCAGTGAAAACTCGCTTGTTTGTCCTAGGCGTACACCAATTTCCCAACCAGTCGTTTTGGTTTCTCCTGATTTATGTAGTAGCCAGCCAAATACAATGGGTTTTACTAACAACATCACAATGGCGATGCTGGCTGCGGGTAAAATAACTGCAGGAAGATAACCGAAATTAAATCGAGCGCCCAGCGAGAAAAAGAAGATAACTAAAAAGAAATCGCGCAGGGGCTTCAAACTTTCTGCGATGTAAAGCGAAATAGGATTGGTTGCCAAGGCAACGCCTGCAATAAATGCGCCGATTTCTTCGGTTAATCCCATGAAATAACCTATTTGCGCCATACACAGACACCAACCAATCGATAAAATAAAGATATATTCATGAATGGTGTCAAATAATCTCAGTAAACGTGCCAGTAGATAACGCTGAAAAATATAAGCCATAAAAAGTAATACTGGAAAAGCGCTGATAATCAAACCAATGTCATGAAATGAAAATTGACGATCGGTGATACCTTGCAATATGAGTAACATCGCAATTGCAATTAAATCTTGTAATAACAAAATGCTAATCATCAATTCGCCAGTGTGTTGATGATGTAAGATGGTAGTAGGCAGTAATTTCAAGCCTATAATTGTGCTGGAAAACATCATGGCTAGCCCAATCATCACACATTCGGAAAAATTAAATTTAAAGAAATAACTAATCATAAAACCTAAAGTAAAAAAAAGCGCTGAGCTAATCACCGTAATCCAACTCATCTTACGCAGCGAATGTAAAAGATTTTTTGGCTGTAAATCTAAGCCAAGTAAAAACAGCAAAAAAATAATTCCGATGTCACCCGTTTGTTTGATGACGGTGGAATCTTTGACAAGTTTTAATCCCCATGGCCCAAGAATCGCGCCCAGCGCCATGTAAGCGACTAATAATGATTGACGCGTAAATAATGCCATCGTAGACAGAATGGCAGTCCCTGTAAAAATGAGGAAGATCATATAAATAATGGTTGGTGGATGTTGCATAGGTACCTCTCGCTAGTCGTCTTCCTGCAATGATACTAATGTTGTATTGCCGCCTGCCGCAGTGGTATTGATTGATATGGCTCGTTCCACACATAATCGTGGTAAATAATGTGGGCCACCTGCTTTGGGGCCTGTCCCTGAAAGGCGTTCGCCGCCAAATGGTTGCACGCCGACGACTGCTCCAATCATGTTGCGGTTGACGTATACATTCCCCACGGGCAAGCGATTTTTTATATAGTTTACTGTTGCATCAATGCGGCTGTGAATCCCTAATGTTAAACCATAACCTGTATCACTAATTTGTGCTAGTACATTATCTAAGTCTTTTTCTGCATAGCGAATAACATGCAGAATGGGTCCAAATACTTCACGTTCTAATTGATTGAGATTTTTTATTTCGAACACGCAAGGCGGGAAGAAATAACCATTGGGTAGATTGTGTGTTGGTACTTGATAGATAAGTGTTGCATCATGTTGCATGTTGGCAGCGTGTTTTTGCAACATATTCAATGCACCTTGATCGATGACAGGCCCGATATCTGTCGCTAATAAACCAGGATCACCGAGCGTCAATTCTTGCATAGCACCTTTCAACATGGTTAGCACACACGGTGCAATGTCTTCTTGCAAAAATAGTACTCGTAGGGCCGAACAGCGTTGTCCTGCACTATTAAAAGCAGAGCTGATGACATCTGCAATAACTTGTTCAGGTAAAGCAGAAGAATCCACTATCATTGCATTTTGTCCACCTGTTTCCGCAATGAGTGGCGCAATGGGTCCTTTACGATTAGCGAGAGATTGTTGGATGAATTTGGCAGTTTCAGTTGAGCCGGTAAAAATAACGCCTGCAATGCGTTCATCAGCAACTAATTGTGTGCCAATAATTGATCCTTTGCCGGGCAGTAATTGTAGTGCATTCACCGGAATGCCTGCTTGATGTAATAAGCGCACTGTTTCTGTTGCAATTAATGGAGTTTGTTCTGCGGGTTTGGCAATCACAGTATTTCCTGTTGCAAGTGCGGCTGCAATTTGACCCGTAAAAATCGCCAATGGAAAATTCCATGGACTAATACAAGCAATGACGCCACGTGGATGTAATGAAAGTTGATTGGACTCACCCGTTGGACCCGTTAACGTCACTGGAAGCAGATCTTTGCGTGCACGTGCTGCATAATAACGGCAAAGATCGATTGCTTCACGCACTTCAGAAACACAATCTACTAGTTGTTTGCCGCTTTCGCGACATAAGAGTGTGAAAAGCGTCGATTTATTTTTTTCCAATAAATTAGCCGCACGCTCTAGACACAGGGCGCGTTCATTCACTGTAATATCAGCCCAATGACTTGTTGCCTGACATGCGTGTTCTATTGCATGCGTTACATCATCCGATGTTGCTTTTGTGACGAATCCAACCACGCGATCAGGATGGCTGGGCGATACAATCGGTGTGGCAGTTGACGTTGTTAACATTTTTCCATTAATAATTGGGCCTGATAGCCATGATTGCTGTTCTGCTTTTTCCATCGCTATTTTTAAATTTGCCAGCGTGTGTCTATTCGAAAGATCAACACCGGCTGAATTTAATCGCTCTTTACCGAACAGGGCTTCTGGCAATGGAATATGCGGATGCGGTTTGCTAGCTAGATGGGTAACCCTTGTCACAGGATCAGCAATGATGGTTTCTATAGGTGTTTTTTCATCGGCGATGTGATTGATGAAAGAAGAATTTGCGCCGTTTTCTAATAGACGTCTGACGAGATAACCCAGTAAATCTTGATGTGTACCTACAGGCGCATAAATTCGGCAAGGTATGTTATCTCCAAGCAGTTGATCGTAGAGTGATTGTCCCATCCCGTGTAAACACTGAAATTCAAAATCGCGATAGGATCCAGCCATTTCTAAAATGGCGGCAACAGAATAGGCATTGTGTGTGCCAAACTGCGGATAAAAATAATGGGTGTTTGCAAATAATTTTTTCGCACAGGCTAGAAAGGAAACATCAGTGGAATTTTTGCGGGTAAAAACAGGATAACCTGCAAATCCTAGAACTTGGCTTAACTTAATTTCTGCATCCCAATAAGCACCTTTGATTAAACGTACCATTAAACGACGCTGATAACGTTTGGCAAGATCAGCAAGCCAATCAAGCACAAAAGGCGCACGCTTTTGATAAGATTGGACTGCAAGTCCGAATCCTTCCCAACCAGAGAGTGTTTTATCACTTACAACTTTTTCAATAATATCGAGAGACAATTCCAAACGATCGGCTTCTTCTGCATCGATCGTAAAGCCTATATTTGTCTGTTTGGCAGCGGTGGCAAGCGTTAATAGCTGTGGCACCAGTTCTTTTAAGACTTGATCGCGTTTAGCAAATTCGTAACGTGGATGTAACGCAGACAGTTTAACTGAAATACCAGGACCCTTAATGGGCCCTTGTTTTGCAATTTGACCAATTGTCTCAATTGCATGTTGATAGGATTTAAAATACTGTTCTGCATCTTCACGGGTCCGTGCTGCTTCACCTAACATATCGTAAGAATAACGATAACCTATTGCTTCAACAGGTTGAGCGCGTTTCAAGGCTTCTTCAATTGTCGTGCCCATGACAAATTGTTTGCCGAGTATTTTCATGCCTTGCATAATAATAGGTCGTATCAAGGTGCTGCTGGTACGGCTAACAAAACGCTGCAATGCTGCGGTGAGAGTTTTTTGATTATTCAGAGTTGGGTTATAGAGTTTGCCAGTTAATAGTAGTGACCAGGTTGCAGCATTGACAAAGAGTGAGTCACTGGCACTGATATGTTGTGCCCAATTTGCGGTAGAAATTTTGTCGCTAATGAGACGATTAGCGGTTGTGCTATCAGGGATGCGTAATAACGCTTCTGCCAGGCACATTAACGCGATCCCTTCTTCACTGGAGAGATCATACTGATGTAAAAAGGCGTTTAATCCCCCTTGTTTTTTGTAATTTTGCCGTGTTCCAGCAACTAATTGGGTTGCTCTGTCGTGAATACGCTGTAAAGCATCGTTGGGTAATAGGGCTTGTGACAATAAATTGTTAATGGCGGTTGTTTCATCCATTCGATAGGCTGCTGTAATAGCGTTTTGTAATGGTGTTCTATTTTTAAGGGTTTCAGTAAAAATCATGCGTGTTTTTCCCAATTCATGCGACAGTTCCGTTATAATAGCCATCCTGATTTTAATCAATTGTGAGAATTATACGGTTGTTAATGAAACAAAAAAAGTTGAAGTTGAATATGGCAACCCGTTTTCGCGGATTGTTACCTGTGGTGGTGGATGTTGAAACATCCGGGTTGAATCCCTTAACAGATGGATTATTGGAGATTGCTGCGATCACGCTAATAATGGATAAACAAGGTGTGCTTTGTCCTGATTCAGCGTATTTTTATGCGGTGGAACCGTTTGTCGATGCGCATTTTGATCCTGAATCATTGGCCATTACCCAGATTGATCCTACCTTGCCATTACGTTACGCGGTGACTGAACAGCATGCGTTACATAGATTATTTGCCAACATTAAAAAATCAGTGGAGCAGGCAGGTTGTCAACGTGCTGTATTAGTGGGGCATAATGCCTGGTTTGATTTGGCATTTATACAAGCCGCTATCAAGCGCTGTCAGTTTCGCTCTGCACCTTTTCATTCATTTACTACTCTTGATACGGCTACTTTATCAGCGGTTGCGTTAGGTGAAACGATATTGGCAAGAGCACTTAAAGCAGCAAATATTCCATTTGATGTGAACCAAGCACATTCTGCTCTCTATGATGCAGAAAAAACAGCTGAATTGTTTTGTTATATTGTGAATCATTCCTAATAAAAAAGCCCGTATAACAGGCTGTGTGAAAACAGCCTGATAAGCGGGCTTTTTGTTTTTTACAACGGAGGATATTAGCCGAACTTAACGCCTGCGCGCAATCCAATGGTATTGCTGGAATCGCCGGTACCGCCATGGCTAATGCTGTAGTCTCTGTCATGACCCACTTCAAGGCCAAGATTTGTGTTTCTCCACATGTCGACGTTATAGCCTGCAACCCAACGGTTTTTGGGTAAATGGATCATAGCGCCATCACCAGAAGCTTGATAGCCTAGATAAATATTCTGGTTTTTGCTCCATGCGTTGAAAGTATAACCTGCTTGCAGATTGCCAGCCCAGGGTCTGGCACCTGTGACAGATCCGATACCTCGACTGCCAAGGTCATTACTGCTAAAAGCAGATAGTGTAGACACATAGTCGCCGAATAGAGAAAATGGACCACTGGAAACCATGGCATCTAACGATGCACCCGCTACGCGATTACGGTAACTCCCGCCTGTTGTTGTGGCGCCACCGAGTTGGTATTGGGATACGGCTTGTGCAATGTCATTTACGCCAGTCATATTATGCAAGTATGACAAGTTGACACCCCAACTGAGTTGATCATTTAATTGATCAAAACCGATAGCTGCGCCGTAATTGGCGGAAGCATGTCCTCTTACATTCGCTGATGTAACAGTTGATGCAAATCGGCTATTTAACGGATTATCAAACGCATAGATATCGCCATGTAAACCCATTTGAGTCACGAAACCAACTTCAGCAGAGGTGCGTAATGTTTCAGTTAACACCTGCGGCAGGGTTCGGGTGATGGGATGAATATAGTAGCGACCAAAATCTTGATATTGTTTTCCAAGCTGGAAGAATATCGGGTATTGATCGAAGTTCGCGATACGAATAAAGCCTTGTTCCAATGTCAGTCTATTTGTTGGATAAACATTGCTGTATTGACCTGGTTTTCGTGCTGTGGTGCTGACACCGCTTGCGTCATTATAGCTGATACTCGCAAATGCTTTGCTCCAGTCGTTAATGTTACCGAAGACATTTAAGTAAACATCATTTAAAGAAAGTCTTTGCGTATTTTCACCTTGATAACCCATGGAACGGTTGCCCCATTTAGCATCAAAGTTAGCTCCGCCAGCAAAAGCGATAGGTTTGTTGCAACCGGTCGTAGGTTTAGCACGACCGATGTTATGATCCATGACATCGAGTGTTGCAGTAAAGAAATCGTTTATTGGACATACTTCAACAGGTTGAAGAGCACCCATACCCTTATAAGATGAGTGATTAGCAACGTGTTGATGTGTATGTGATGAATAATGGTTTTGTGTATGGGGCGAAGCTGAAAAAGCGGGATAGCTCATCAGGTTCATGCCTAACACGCTCATTGATGCAACAACGAGAGTTTTTAGTTTCATGTTTTTGTATCTCCTTGATATTGGATGATCCGGACAATTTGTAAAACTACGGAAGAAAATGGGGATACCCCATTTCGTTGCGCAATTCTAAAGAAAGAATTCGCTAATTTAAAGTAAAAAGTACAAAAATTTTTTTTTCGCCCAGAAATGGCGCAAAAAAAACCCGCAATGTTGCGGGTTAAAGAATATTTTGTAAAAAAATTTTATAGTGCGGCGGCTTTGTCTGCCAGGAAATTAGCAATGCCTTCTTCGGTAGGTTTAATGCCAGTTTTGCCTTTCATCCATCCAGCTGGACACACTTCACCGTGTTTCTCATGGAATTGTAATGCATCGACCAAGCGCAATAGTTCATCAATATTGCGTCCCAACGGTAAGTCATTAATGATTTGCGAGCGAACTTGACCTTGTTTGTCAATCAGGAAAGCGCCACGTAGAGCAACATGCGCAGTCGGATGTTCAACACCGTATGCTTGACAAATGTGATGGTTCACATCAGCAACTAACGGATAACGTACAGGGCCAATTCCACCTTCATTGACAGGTGTTTTACGCCATGCGTTATGTGAAAATTGTGAGTCAATTGATACGCCGATCACTAATGTATTGCGGCTAGTAAATTCATCAATGCGATTATCCAGCGCAATGAGTTCAGAAGGGCATACAAAAGTAAAATCGAGCGGATAGAAAAATAAAATACCATATTTATCTTTAAGTGCTTCTGTTAAATGAAATTGATTTACAATATCACCGTTTGCGAGAACTGCTGCTGCAGTAAAATCAGGGGCTTTCTTACCAACTAATATAGTCATATTAAACAAGTCTCCTAGAGGTTTTTTGATGGAAATTGCAAGAGATAACGTGCTTCGACGCTGTTTGGAGCAGCATTACTCAAAAAGAGTCTTATTATACACTTAAAAATCTAATCGGAATAGGGTATGATTCGTACTTTTAAGGTATGACACATGAGCGAAGAATTTTTACCTTTTTCTCGACCGTCTATTAGCCGCGCAGCGATTGATGAAGTGGTGTCTTGTTTGGAATCAGGATGGATTACAACCGGGCCGCGCGTGGCACAATTTACCGAAAATTTAAAACACTATTTAGGCGCACCTTTTGCCTTGCCTATTGCTTCAGCAACGGCCGGATTACATATTGCCTTACTTGCTATGCATCTCAAGCCAGGCGATGAAGTCATTACCACTCCACTGACATTTGCGGCAACCCTGAATGTTATTGTGTTAGCAGGCGCTAAACCGGTATTGATCGATATTGATCCGCATACGCTGAATATGGATCTCAATTTACTGGAAAATGCGATTACCGATAGAACACGTGTGATTATGCCCGTGCATTTTGCTGGATTACCGGTTGATTTAGATTGTTTGTATGAGATTGCTAATCAATATGGATTACGCGTTCTGGAAGATGCAGCACATGCAATTGGTGGTGAATATAAAGAAAGAAAAATCGGCAGCTTTGGTGATACACAAGTTTTTAGTTTTCATCCGAATAAAAACATGACAACGGGTGAGGGTGGATGTATCACTACACATGATGCTGAATTAGCAAAACAAATGGGGTTACTGCGTTTTCATGGTATGGATCGCGAAGCCTGGAATCGTTTCGGGAAAAATGGTTTGCAAGATTATGAAATTGTGTTGCCTGGTTTTAAGTACAACATGATGGATATTCAAGCAGCATTAGGATTACATCAATTAGCAGAATTAGATCATTTTATTGAGCGACGTACGGAATTAGTTAAGCGATATCAAGAGGCCTTAGCAGATTGGCCGCAGTGGACGTTACCGAAAGAACCTCTCTATTCGCATCGACATGCATGGCATCTTTACACTCCATTATTGCATGAAGAAGTCGCTGAAATGAATCGCGATGAGTTTATGTTACGCATGAAAGAAAAAAGTATAGGTACAGGATTACATTATCGTGCAGTACATTTATATCCTTATTATCGGCAAGTATTTGGCTTTGAACCAGGCGATTTTCCGCATGCAGAAGAAGTGAGTGCTCGTATTGTCAGTCTGCCATTATTTCCAGGATTGAGTGACGCGGAGCATGATCGAGTGATAGATGTGATGTATAGTGTGTTTGACGGAGTAGTGGGTTGATGAATATTTTAATTTTAGGTGCGAATGGTTTTATTGGCAGTCATTTAAGTGAGGCGATCTTAGCCAATACAGATTGGCACGTTTATGCGATGGATTTAACGCAAGATAAATTAGATCAATGTTTACAAGATAAGAATTTTCATTTTTTTCTGGGCGATATCACAGTTCAAAAAGAGTGGGTTACAGAGCATGTAAAAAAATGTGATGTGATTTTACCGCTTGTAGCCATTGCAACGCCAGCTGTGTATGTGCAAAATCCATTGCGCGTTTTTGAATTAGATTTTGAAGCGAATCTTGCAATTATTCGCCAATGCGTAGAGTTTGGTAAACGTATCGTATTTCCTTCTACGTCAGAAGTGTATGGTATGTGCGCTGACAATGAATTTGATGAGGAAACCAGTTGTTTAGTCAATGGGCCTATTCATAAAGAACGCTGGATTTATGCGACAGCTAAGCAAATGTTAGATCGTATTATGTATGCTTATGGTAAGCATCATCAATTAGCTTATACGCTCTTTCGTCCATTTAATTGGTATGGGCCCAAGCTCGATAATATTTTTAACCCAAAACCAGGTGGATCACGTGTGCTGACACAATTTATCGGTAATATTTTACGGGGCGAAAATATTATGTTAGTGAATGGCGGTGCACAGCAACGCTGTTTTATGCACATTGACGATGGTGTGCGTGCGTTGCTAGCCATGATTGAAAACAAAGATCATGCGGCAGATCAGCAAATTTTTAATATTGGTAATCCAGTTGAAAATATTTCGATTCGGCGCTTGGCGGAATTATTAGTGGAATATATTAAGCAATATCCTCGTTATGCAGAAGCCGCTAACAAGACGCAATTAATTGATGTTGCTGCCGAAGAGTATTATGGTGCGGGTTATCAGGATGTTGCATTGCGCGTACCGGTGATTTCACGCGCACGCGAGAAATTACAGTGGGAGCCGACAGTTAATTTGGAAACTGGATTAAAGAGAACGTTGGATTATTATTTATCTTAGCGAGACTTAACCTTTATCTACGATCAATTTTTTGGACTTTTTGAGGCATCAACTCCATGAGTTGGGGTATTCAAATGACTTAGTAAATCTTCCTCTTTATGTTTAGGAGCTTGTTCCAAGGGCTTAAAGAAAGAAGAAATGTTAGATTTTGTTGAGCAATCGGTTACATTGAAGGCTTCTTTTTCTTCGCATTTTGTCTCTGGTTCCGCTTGCTTTGATAGAAATTTCACTAATTCCTGCTGTAAGCGATCCATTGATGATTTATCGTTCGTGTTATAGCAAGTGTCCATCAAAGAAGAAAAACAGTGTAGGTGAGTTTTTTTTCCTAAAGCCTGATAAGCGATAAGTAAAGAAAGAATAATATCCAACCACGATAGATAGGTGTAATTTCTTGCATTTCCTAAATGTGTAGTAATGATAAAAAGGGGAGTATCACCCGCATTATTTGGTAGGGTAAGCGATCTGTTTGTTTTATCAGTCTTCATTAGGAGGGCTTGAATAATTTCTATGCGTTCTAATTTTAACGCAACCAAAAGCGGGGTATCACCCTCCTTATTTTGCATGGTAAGTGATGCACCGGCTGTGTCAGCTTGAATTAAACGTTCAATAATATTAATGTCGCATTGTGATTTTATTGCAAGTGAGAGAGGCGTATCACCATTGTTATTTTTTTGGATAAGTAGCCGCTTGTCAGCCTCAATTAAACATTTTACGAGCTTAATATCAGCTGTACAATTATTTGTTGTTTGTAGGATGAGATGCATAAGCTCTGTATCGCTATTACTATCCGTCATGTCTATCTCTTCTCTAAAGCGAGCCATGTTTCTAACTAAAAGAAGTATGGTTTCCAACCAATCCTTTTGTTTATCCGTATAGGTAAATCGATATGCTTCAAGTAAGGATACAAATGGAGTTTTTCCTGCGTTATTTTTCTTAAATAAAAGAATGCCTTGTTTGTCAATTTCAATTAGATATTTAATAGCTATTATCGAATTCATACCATATCGTAGGGCGTGCATTAACACGGTATTGCCATTGTGATCTATTTCATAGAGCGAAACGCCGTTTTGAATTAATCTTTGAATTATTTGAATTACATTAATATTCTTAGCATATTCCACCGCACGCATTAGCGCTGTCCTGCCATATACATTTTTTTTGTTAACTAAAACTTGTTTCTCATCAGCAACAAGTAAGCAGTCAATGACATCGAGTTTTTCCTCATCTACGGCAAGCTCAAGCGCTGTTCTCCCATTATTATCTTGATAAAGTGAAATATCTTGATGCTGCGCGAGATATCTAATGACATCGAGATGCTCGTTTTTTATGGCAACGAAAATCGGGGTCAAGCCATATTTATTTTTTTCATCAAGTGGGATAATTTCTTTTTGTAATAATAATAAGTAAATCGAACTATCTTGTTCAGCTAAGAGTAGCAGTTTTTGTTTAATGAACTCCCATGGATCAGGCCGTAGTGACTTGTTTCGTGAAAGCTCAAGTAGTTTATCCAGGATTTTATTTTTTTCATCAAGGCTCGCTTGTTTAAAATAAGGGAGAAATAAATTATATTTTATTGAGTTTTGGTTCTTTAGTCTCATGTACGACAAAGTAACGTTATTTTCCCTCATAAGTATATAAATGCTTACGTTTTCTGATAAAGGAATTTCTATTCTTTGATCCGTATTAAGATACCCTTTTGCAAATAAACGATGTGTTAATGTGATTTGAAGATTGAGATGCGCATCTTGTGTAAGCTTTATTTTAAAATCTTCAGAATCAGGATCTATTTCATAAAAACTGATATCCCAATCCTGATCTTCTCCGTATGCATCAAGATTCTTTTTTAATTGCTCAGTTTGGCGTTGATAGTGTCTTGATAGCTGTATCTCTCTAAGAGGTAGAATATCGTCTTTTTTTAAGGCAACTTGTATCAGTTGATCCTGCTTTTTTTGTAAGTCTGCTAAATTCAAAATATCGGTAGACACTTTAAGGTCTTGGTTTATAAGGTCGCGGGGCGTGTTCATGCCAAAAGCGATATAAGATAAACCGCCCGGTTTTAGCTTAACGTAGATTTGTCCTCTTTCTGGGTGGGCTTGGTCTATTTCTTCATTATCAGGTGCGAGGCAGAGTTTATATTCATCAGGAATTTCTTTATTTTCGCGTATGTTTTGCAGATCTTGAATGATATTGTCCAAATTAAAATGTTTCATGAGTAAACATATCACGCTTTCTAACGTAAATGCAGAGGGAAATTTCAGAATGGCGTTTTGAAGAAATTCGGTTTCCTCCAAAAGATCTTTAGCATGGGGATCATCCAGTTTTTGATCTCCTAAGCCAAGTGTGTGCGCATAAGAGTAGACAAGGAATTCTGCATAGTGAGTATCCATTCCTCCTAAGCTCTTCTGTTCATAGCGTAGCTTTTGGGCAACTTGTTTTACGATTGTTAATCTTGCTGCACGCAATTTTTCTTCGACACTTGACTTAAATTGCTGATACGTATCTTCAAGAAAAATGGCTACTCCAGGTGGACACATGAGTAGGTGAGCGCTATCTAATAAATTCCCTATCACAGTTTGACGCAAAGTAAGCAGTAAGTTTTTATCCTGTATTTTGTATAAAATGCGGTTTAAATTAATAACACCTTGTGTAAAAAGTGTATATAATTCTTCACACTCAGCTCTTTTAAATCTCGACATATCACAAGTAAAGCGCCCTTCAAGCATCTTGAGACGCGCATCCCAGGTGTGTCTGCGGAGAGGGGCGATTTCTTTCCAGTCATTAAAAACATTGCTTATTTTATTAATAAGGTCTGTCGCACCCGCGATAAATTCTCTTCCATTCGGACTATCGAGCAGTGTAGGAAGGTTGTTAACGAAATCTTCTTCATTTTTTGCGGCAAGCAAAGAAAAACCGAGAGGAGGTTCTTTTTCTTCAATTTTTTTTTCATCAAAACTAAAAAATTGAGGCGTGAAAATAGGGTCAAGCGTTTTAAGATCTAACTCTAAATTTTTACGTGGATTAGCCATGAGATACCTTTTCCTCGTTATGGCTGAATAACATACCAAAATAATATTAATAAATTCTTAAAGGTTTTATGAAGTTTAGTAACGAACTCTGTACATGACAAAATTTATTTTTGTCGTGTACAGCTTAACTAATCCGCTTCGCAAAAAAATGATTGGAAGGA
>CAZAEO010000029.1:0-19164 GCA_964484285.1 uncultured Coxiellaceae bacterium
AGTGGGTTTAATAAAGACGACTAGATTTCTTTTTTGTATTTGCCGGTTTCTTTGTTGAAATAATACTTTACCAAACAGAGGCAGGTCACCTAAAAAAGGTACTTTATTAATATTTTCTGTCACGCTGTTTTTGATTAATCCGCCAAGTACCAACACATCTTCGCTATTAATGATCACAGAATTTTTAATACTACTGGTATCAACAATAGGGTTTAAACCCGGTGAGCTTGGATTTTGGAGAGAGTCATTTTTTAAATTAATCAATAAACGTACTGCATTGCCAAGATTAATTTGCGGAGTGACAGTTAATTTTAGGGTAACAGGTTTACGGTCAATTGTATTGAAGGGTGTTACTGTATTTGAACCCCCTGTTGTTGCATAAGATCCGGATTGCATAGGTACATCTTGCCCGATTTCTAGCTCGGCTTTTTGATTGTCTAATACCGCAATAGAAGGCGTTGATAAAATATTCGTGCCTTCGATGCTTTCAAGAAAACTTAAAATGGCAGTGAGACTTGTGCGAGGAAGAATGCCAATATTGCCAGGGCCTGGCAGAGGATAATTGATAGGTGATGAGGTATTCGCATTGGGATTATTGGGATTCGTATTGGTGCCGAGTGACCCCCATTGAATTCCCAAATTACGGAGATTGCTTTCATCTATTTCCACAATAATGCCTTCTACAAGCACTTGCGCAGGACGAATATCTAATTTGGCAACAATGGTTGTGAGTGCGCGCATCATAGCAGGCGGTGCAGTAATAATGATAGCATTCGTATTGGGTTCAGCCTGAATATTCGTTTGATTTTCAGGTGGTTTGTTCTCTGATTTTGCGCTGCTAGTAGGATTATTCTGTAAGGAAGAAATAACAGCGCTTGCTTGTGTATCAGAACCTGTATTTTTGCCTTGCATATTTTGTGCGATCTTGCCTAAGAGCGGTGCAAATTTTGCGGCTTGTAAGTAACGTAAATAAATGACTTCCGTGTTGCCTTGTGCGCCACCAGGCGGTATGTCTAATCGGGAAATCAAAAATCGTGTACGTAAGCGTGCAGATCTGTTGCCGCTGAGTAAAATACTATTGCTACGTTCATCTGCTGCAATCGAAACCTGCGGCATGTCACCGGTTGAACGAGCCGCATTTTGTAAATTGTTTAAAACAGTGGATAGTTGTGATGCAGATGCTCGATGTAATGGCACAACCTCAATGTTGTTTGCGGAGGTTTGATCGATGTTGCGAATCACATTCACAATACGTTGTAGGTTTGCAGCGCGCCCTACGATGATCAATACATTTCCAGGCAAATAGGCAGTGACGTTACTCCATTGGGGTAGCAGGGGGCGAATGACCGGAATGAGCTGGCTAGCAGAAACATTGTCCAGCGGAATCACGCGCACTACGATTTCATCGCCTTTTCCGGGGCTGTGGCGGTTTGCTATTCTGGTGGCAAATTCAGCGCTTTCCATATTGGGAACAATTTTAATCACGTTGCCGTTTGGGATGGCTGAATACCCTAATAATTCAAGCACAGATAAAAATACCTGGTAAATTTCGCTGGATTTTATCGGCTTGCTGGATACCAATGAAATTTTACCGCTCACGCGTGGATCCACTACGAAATTTTTTCCGGTTTCAAGAGAAACTTCATTGATGACACTTAAGATATCGGCATCTTGTAAATTCCATAAGCGTGCTGCGGCAGGTTTGGTATCAGAGGGTAAATCTGCTGTTGAAACAGTGCTTTTTGGAACAGTCGATTGACTTGGGCTAACGAGATCGGCGCCTATGCTGGATGTCATGAATAACATCAATAGTAAGCTTATAAGCACATAACTCAATTGTTTCATGTGTTGCCTATTGAGTAATAATATTTATGGGTAAAGATATCATAAAATGGATTTAAAAGCGTTACTTCCATCTTTGTCATGGCTGTTTTTGCGTATCCAGATATTCCTCAAATTCAATCAGTAATGTCATGTCTTCGTCAGTCAAGCTTGTTCCAGAGCGCAACGCTTTGATTTCTTCTTTGGCAGCATTAGGCGTCAGGCGTTTTTTCCCTTGATAATCGATGGGTATATCATTTTCATTGCGCGAGTGAATGCGTTGTAAATAATCAGTAAACTGTTTAGCTTGGTGAGGGGACAATGCTTCGGGATAATTCCTGCCAAGAATACGCAATGCAAGTGATTGTAATCGGGCATGCGGTGTATGTTCGGCAAGCTGCGCTTTTTCTGAAAGGGTTGCCGTATGGAAGCGTTGACAAAATAGTTCTTCCTCAGCAGACCAGAAACCATTTAAATATAAACTGGCTTCAATATCAGTATTGGGATAAACCGGATAAGTGTAATGAGTATAGTGCGCTTTGATTTTTGTGAAAATCTCGGGTTGATTGTGCAGCCATAACGTATTTTGTTTGGCGAGTGTTAAGCGATCTTGACTGATACGGGAGAAAAAACGCTCCTTGAAAGGCAGGATAAAATTGGGCTCCCCTGGTTTTTTATTAATGACCCACGTATTTTCTTTGACGGTATCAAGCGTGGTTTGGGTTAATTCTTCGGTATCTAGACGTAACCAGAGGGATTGATTGAGATAATGTTGATGATTGCCCAAAAATAATGCGGGGCATTGAAAAAAAATCTTGCTGCCGAGTTTGTTGCTCACGAGTATGACAATATCCTGTTGTAATGATTCTGTGCGTTGCTTATCCATTTCTTTTTTGAAATAACCACATACATAGTCCCACATGTCTCGTTCTTGAAAAAATCGTCTCGCAAGTTCTAGCGTGATTTCTACATCAATCATCGCGTGATGCGCGCGCCCAGCAACCAATTGATTGGCTGTGTTGATGTTTTCAAGTTTTAATGAGGGGATGTTATCTTTTTCCGGCCAGGTCAGAACATTTTTTTTAAAAAGAAAAAACATCAAGGCCATTGGATAAAGATCCATTCGGCTGCATTGATTATTATATTGATGCGTATAAGGTTTTAATAAATTTCGATAAAAGGAAAAACGCAAAAATTCATCGTCAAAACCAAGCGTATTATAACCTAGGCTGATCGTACCAGGTTCATTCAACCATTGATGAATTTGTTTGATGGCAGCAAATTCAGGCATTCCTTGAGAAATTTCCTTGATTCCCATTTTGTGAGTCAAGAGTGCGTAGGGAGAAGGAATCACATCTGGATTGAGTTTGATTTTTAATTCATAGCGCTGTAATTCTTTTAAATTAAGATCAGTGCGAATCGCTGCAAAATGCAGCACTTGATCAAATGCTTTATTGAGTCCGGTGGATTCAATATCGTAAAAGAGGTACGTTTTCATAATGGTTCTCTAAAAATTTTTTACATTCTGCTTTTTTGCGCATAGAATGTCATATAGTAAACTTTGTTTTAGTGTAGCGAACGCCATTTCAAGATGGATCTTTATTCATTAACCCAGGAGGGGAAGATATGCGTAAGCGTCATTATATCTGTGCTCTAAGTGTTATTTCTTTAGCGTGTGCCGCGCACGTTTTTGCGGCAAAACCTATCGATTTAAATCATCAATCCACCGCAATTTTACATTCTTTTTTAGCGAATGGTTCCACGTTAAAACAAGTCAGTGCGGATGTTGATTTTAATCAAACAACACATGTGCGTATTCAACAAACGTATCTTGGCTACCCGATCTGGGGCGGCGATGCAATTCTACATATCGCTAAAACGACTCAAGGATCATTAAAAAATAGTCTAGCAGATAATAAGTACGATTCAACTATGAATGGTATGCTGTATCAAGATTTGCAAGCCGATTTAGGAAGTGTGCCGATTTTTGCTGTTCATGCGGGACAAGCAACGGCAGCATTGCAACAAGCGGTGGCTCTCTTTCAAAAAAAATCGGGCATTAAACAAGATGTAAATCATACTAAAACGGATTTAATTGTTTTTGTTGATCAAGACAATAAAGCACATTGGGCTTATTGGGTTAGTTTTTTAGTAGCACCGAAAAATTCAATGCCTGCGAAACCTGTTTATATTCTCGATGCAACTCATTTTACAGTTTATGAAGAATGGAATGACATTCAAACGCTGGATGATAGTGTAGGCGGTGGTTTTGGTGGCAACATAAAAATGGGTAAAGCAGTTTATGATGGTTTAGCGAGTGATTTGCCGGCATTGAATATCGAACGTGATACATCTGCTCAATTATGTTATTTGGAAAATGCAGATGTTATCGTGAAGGACGTGCGTAAAAGTGATGCAATTGTATCGTTTAAATGCGATGTCACTGATAGCCAGCATAACAACGAATATTGGGATGGTGATCAAGATGCTGTAAACGGCGGCTATTCACCCAGCAATGATGCTTTATTTGCGGGTAAAGTCATTAAAAACATGTATCAAGAATGGTATGGTCTGCCGGTGCTTACCAAAAATGGGAAACCCATGATTTTATCGATGCGTGTGCATGAAAACATGGATAATGCGTACTGGGACGGTCAGCAAATGACATTTGGTGACGGGATTAGGGTATTTTATCCATTAGTTTCGTTAGGTGTTGCCGCGCATGAAATCAGTCATGGATTTACCCAGCAACATTCTAATCTGCAGTATTACGGACAGTCAGGCGGTTTGAATGAAGCATTTTCTGACATGGCTGCACAAGCTGCAGAGTTTTATGCATATCAGCATAACAGTTGGCAGATTGGTCCAGAAATTTTCAAACAGAAAGACAGAGCATTACGCTATATGGACAAGCCTTCCAGAGATTGTAATGGCGGTATGCCTGGTAACTGGTGTTCGATTGATACAGTACAGCAGTATCATGATGGTCTCGATGTGCATTATAGCAGTGGTGTGTTTAACAGGATGTTTTATGTAATGGGCACTGCAGAAGGATGGGATGCAAGAAAGGCGTTTGATGTGATGGTGCAAGCCAATCGATATTATTGGACACCCACGATATCGTTTATGAATGCTGCTTGCGGCGTGTTAAAAGCAACGCGTGATTATCAGTATGATGAGGAAAGCGTTAAAAACGCTATACAGGCAGTCGGAATGGATGCTAGTAAGTGCGAATAATCTTGTTGTGATGTCCATCATACCTTTCCTCTGATGAGGAAAGGTATGGACAAGTGGTAACAACTGTCATTGTGAGTAGCGTAGCAACGCGGCAGTTCTGAAGTAGTTTATCTTGTGTTTATTCTGCTCGTAATTTTACATTTTTTTGTAACTTTTTCGTGTGTCAACGAGCTTTGACTAGCGAATAAAGTAGGGTTCTTTCTTTTGACATATGTATTGTTAGGGATATTTTCTTTTTCTTGGTTTTTTTGTTCTTGCGCAGAGTCTTGCTGGGCAGGCGGCGACAGGTCGTCGGTTAGGCTATTAAAGCCATACGCTCTTTTTATTGATTGGATTGTTTTCAATCGCTTGGGCGATATGACTATTTTCTCTCTTGCTGCCTGAACATCCACTGTTAATCCTTGCCGCCATTTATTAGTTTTTTTAGGGCGCATGTTTGCTGAATCTTCTGATGATTTATCTGCTTCATCGACCTTTCTAGATATACTCATGTTACTATTGCTCCTCGTTTGTTGTTTATTGAAAAATAGGCTATATCTTATTCAACAGAGATTAAGAAATTATTAACAGCCTCATCATGATCCAGGCCATTGACCTTATCAGTAAATTGCATATACTCGTTGCAGGGTTACTTTGCGCGGGTGTAGTTCAATGGTAGAACTTCAGCTTCCCAAGCTGATAGCGTGGGTTCGATTCCCATCACCCGCTCCAATGGTTATTCAGGAATTATCCATATGAATAGAATTCTAAAATTGACTGCTATTTTGTTAAGTATTGTTGTCTTATTCGTTATTTTAGGCGTGATGTTGTTAGTGATATTTGTGAACCCCAATCGACTTAAATCGATTTTAACTGAGAAAGTCACACATTCAACGGGCCGAGCATTTAAAATTGATGGTGATATATCCTGGACATTTTTTCCTTATCTCGGCATCAAAATGGGGCACATGGTCTTAAATAATCCTACTGGTTTTACAGAAACCACGTTTGCTGAAATGTCAGGCGCCACGTTGGGTGTGCGGCTTATACCATTATTCCGCGGACAGATTGAATCAAAGGGAGTGACTTTAAAAGGTTTACAAGTGCATTTGCTAAAGAATGCGAAAGGCCAAGTGAACTGGAATGTTGTGCCTGATGCAGCGCCTGCTAAACTATCTGCAGCAGATCAGGTCACCCCGCCTTCTTACACCAGAAAAACAGTAATAGGTTTAGCGGTTTCGAAGGTAGAAGTATCCGATGCCAGTGTGACTTATCAAGATCAACAAACGAAACAAGCGTATGCTATTCGTCATTTTGAATTACAGGCAAAAAATATTAGTTTAATGCAGCCTTTTCCTGTGAAAGCATCGTTTGATTTTAGCAGTGCTACTTCGTCAGGCCATGCAGTATTATCGAGTGATGTGGCGCTTAATTTGGCAACGCAAATTTATAGTTTTCGTCATTTTGATTTGGTTGCGAAACTACAGCAAGACAATAAAGAAAATACAGTGCATGTATTAGGTAATGCTTTAGTTGATTTAGATAAACAAACGTTGCAAGGGGAAGTAAGTATAAAAGAACTGCAAGCCGCTAAACTAACCATTCATAACATCAAGGTGAAATTACGTTTCCAAAACGGGATATTGGAGTTGGCACCTTTTTCCGCAGATTTATATCAAGGTAATTTAGAAGGCCAGGCAAAAATCGATTTACAAAATACCAATACGCCGCGTATTGCGATACAAGCAAAAGTAGCAAATATTCAAGCGGGGCCGTTGTTGGAAGATCTAGGCGGAAATAAGCAAAAAATAAAAATAACCGGTACAGGCGATTTTGCTTTGAATGTAACAACCGCGGGCGCGGAACAACAGACGTTGTTACGTAATTTAAATGGTACCAGTCAGTTTACTTTTGCAAATGGCGCTATTGTTGGTGTAGATCTGGGTTATTTGGTGGATAGTGCATATCAATTAATAAAAAAACGCGCGATAACAGCTGTTAACACGAATCAAACTCACTTCGGTAATTTAACAGGGACTGCAGCGATTCGTAACGGTGTCGTGATGAATAATGATTTGTTAACAGATTCACCGCGCTTTTTAACCAACGGTAAAGGCACAATCGATTTGGTACAGCAAAAAATAGATTATGCATTATCCGTTGCAGTGAAACAGAAATCAGCTGAGCAAAAAGAGAATGCGATGAATGTATATGGTATTACTATTCCGGTGTTGATCACAGGCGATCTGAATGATCCCAATGTGCGTTTGGATTCAGCAGCGTTCTCGAAAATTATTGCTGAGCAACAAATTCAAAAAGTAACTGATAAAGCAACCCAAAAAATCCGAGACGAAATTAAAAAACATTTACCTGAGGTAAGCGATTTGCTGAAAGGGAAAAATGGCGCAGAACTCAATAAAAAAGCCAATGAGTTATTAAATAGCTTTTTGAGATAAGGGCCCGCCTATGCTTCGTGTTATTACGCTCAATTTGAATGGCATTCGTTCTGCAGCAAAAAAAGGTTTTTTTGCTTGGGTGCAGCAACAAAATGCCGATGTGATTTGCGTGCAGGAAGTAAGAGCGCAGCAAGTTGACATAATACATCCTGCATTTCAGCTGGAAGGTTATCATGGTTATTTTCATTTTGCAGAAAAGAAAGGTTACAGCGGTGTGGGGATTTATTCCAAACGTGAACCTACTGAAGTTATTACTGGACTCGGATGGAAAGAGGCCAATGAGGAAGGGCGTTATGTCGAAATTCGTTTTGACAAGCTCAACATCGCTTCACTTTATATGCCATCAGGAACCTCAGGCCCTCTACGGCAAACGATCAAGTTTGATTTTTTAAAACGGTATGCTGATTTTCTATTAACAAAGCGGATGTCGGAACGTGAATATATTATTTGCGGAGATTGGAATATTGCGCATCGGCAAATTGATTTAAAAAATTGGCGCGGTAATCAAAAAAACTCAGGATTTTTGCCTGAGGAGCGTGCTTGGATGGATGAGCTCTTTGGTTCACTCGGTTTTGTGGATGCATTTCGACATATGAATCAAGAACCCGAACAATACACCTGGTGGTCTAATCGTGGTCAGGCATGGGCTAAAAATGTGGGATGGCGCATTGATTATCAAGTGGTTACACCCGGTCTTAAAGGTGCAGTTAAGGCAGTATCCATCTATAAAAACCAGCGTTTTTCTGATCACGCGCCTCTGCTTATTGATTATGCGATATCCTATTGATTGTGTTATTATTTGTAACTATTCATGATGTTAAGGGTATCTTAAGTTTCTCTTATTACAATGAATGTATAGAGGTCAGGTAAACTATTTCCTAACCTTGAGGGTAGGTGTTATGGATATACCAAACGATTACATCATTGCAGATGGCCCCGAAGGACTCAGAAAAGTTCTGAATGAGCTCTTGGAAAAATCCAAGAATGACCCCGTGTTTGCTCAACAAAAGCATTATGTTCTTTATCAACTCGGCAATCAGAAATCGATGCTGCGAGTTGACACAGATAAAGGCCCATTTACATTTTGGCATTATGATTTGATGGGCAGACCGGCAACCCAAGCGATCAAAGAAACCATCGCTAATTTTTTGCGGGAACATTGGGGTGAAGAAGAGCAAGAATTGCTAGATGTAACTCATCGGAATGGAGAAGAATGATAATGGGAGAGCGAGAATGAAACTAGATAGATTTATTGATGTGAGTGGAGCTGCAAGGCTTGAGGAGCTTAAAAAAAGTAGAACGTTTGACTTTCCTACTACGGGTCAGCATGTTATTCCACCGAAAAAAGCGATACAAAACATTGCTGCGTATGAACAAGAACTTAAGCGTCGCCAGAGTGTTCAAGCTCGGCATTTGCTCGGGTTCTTTGAAAGAACTGCGTTATCAGAAGAAATATCAAAAGAAAAAGCTGAACGATATAACCTATTCACATGGAAGTATAAAAAATAAAATAAATCGAGTTCTAGCTAAAAAACAAAACGAGGTCTCATGAGATATTTTAAGCAAAGCGCATTGACTGCGGATGAAATCAAAAAAAATGAGCGAATAGCATTACAGTATGCCCACTGGATAGCTGCAAAAATTCAGAAAGATTGTAGCATTAGAGAATCAGATCCTCGATCGTTTGATTTGAACGTGATATTTCCAATCGAAATTAAAAAATTTCTTGTTGCTATTGCTGACAAACATCACATATTGCTCCCACATCTTTTAGGCGAAACCGAAGAAGTATTTCTGAAAAATACGCAAGAAGAAAATTCTTTTGTGCAATTATTGGCGGAACAAATCAAGCAGAAGCTGGCTATAGATCAGAAAATAAAAGATTGGGCCGATAAAGAATTATCTGCTATGGCTGCTGCCTTACGCAAGCAAGATCACGCAGAAGACGAAAAACTCAGTCAAGAAGCATTACAAGGGGAAGTTTATTCAGCAGCGCACGAACTGCAAAATCAAGGTTATATTGCTGCTAATTCATTGGGATATCCAATGGATATTTGGCTGGCTTTACAAGATTATGCGGATCGGCGTGGCAGTGTGCATGTGATTGCGGAAGTGACTGCTTTATATTCCGATATCAAGGTGTTGCAGAACAACATAGAACAAGTCGTCAAAGAACAGAAAGAACCACAAATTTTAATGGGTGTCACACAAAATGGTGCAGGACATTATGTGGTTTATGCAATGCAAATTCATCCAACAGATAAGACCGTGACATTACGTGTCGTTGACTCAAAGAATGATTCACAGGATCCAATAGAACGTGTACGCAAACAACAGAATGAGCATATTTTAAAAAATATGCGGCAAGCCGTCACAAGTCTTGGATATCAAGTTTCATCTGCAGAGATTCGATATACTGCTGAACAAGGAGCAGATCATAATTGCCCTTATTTTGCTGTGCGTACCATTATCAAAAACTGTTATCAATTAGCCCCGACAGTTTTTGATGGAAAATCTGAATTAGCGAGGGCTGCAGAAGAAAATGATATTGATGTATTTAAGCTTGCTATGCTTAGAAAAAGTGTTGCAAGATTTTGTCCGAAGGAAATAAATGCCGACGACATACACATAGATGAATTGGGTATTGTCTATTATGATGCGACAAATGCAGCCTATCTCAAACATAAATCGACTCGTCAGGCTATTGAGCAGGATGACAATGCACAGCAGATTCCCTCTTTAGCAAAGCGAGTTGAAGCGATCGTATCGCAATTAATATCGACTACGTTGGGAAACGAACCCAAAAATCTATTTGCAGATCTTGAGAAGCTGGCAGAAGAAAGTGATGCTACCGTTTCAGAAGCAAGAATGCCTGCAGTAAAAGTTGATACGGAACAAAAAGAGAAAGAAAGAAGTCCTTATCACGCGTTAAAAAATGCAACCTTGTTTGGGCGTCTGTCGATATTGAGTGATTCTGTTGACGCTATAAAAAAAGCAATGACAGCTCAAGATAGGCAAATAGCAATAGATGAAGTCTATGCGCGATTTCTGCAAAATCAGGAGTTGATAGACTATTATGAAAATCCATCTACATGCCGACCTTTTAAAAAATGAAAAACATCTATTCCATGTGGAATGAGTATCTTTCTTGTTTACCCCAATGCAGCTTTTTGTTTTTCAATCAATTGCTGAATACCTTCTTTAGCCAAAATCAATAAATCATCTAATTCATGTTGTTGAAAGGTTTCTTTTTCAGCGGTACCTTGAATTTCGATAAACCCACCTCGTTCTGTCATGACAACATTCATGTCAGTTTCAGCGGTTGAATCTTCAGCATAATCTAAATCAAGAATTCGTTCACCCTGATGAATTCCAACTGAAACGGACGCGACCAATTGTTTGAACGCCTCTTTTTTTATTTTTCCCTGATTTTTTAATTTCTGAATAGCATCATAAAGCGCAACACATCCGCCGGTGATCGATGCAGTACGTGTGCCGCCATCTGCTTGAATCACGTCACAATCTATCGTGATCGTGTTTTCACCGAGCGCTTCTAGATTCACCGCAGAGCGTAATGATCGTGCAATCAAGCGCTGAATTTCTTGAGTGCGTCCTGTTTGTTTGCCTCGAGCTGCTTCGCGCGGCATACGTTCATGCGTTGAGCGCGGTAGCATGCCATATTCTGCTGTTACCCAGCCTTTACCCGAATCTTTTAAAAATGGAGGCACTCCATAAGCAATACTGGCAGTACAAATCACTTTGGTATCGCCAAACTCAACTAATACAGATCCTTCAGCATGTTTTGTGACATGGCGGGTTAAAAAAATGTCGCGTAATTGGTTATTTGCACGATTGCTTGGGCGCATCGTTTACTCCTCGCTATCAATGAAGAGCAATATTATAGACTGATAGAGCTAATATGGTAATATCTTCTTGAAAGAAGCATGGGAAGAAAAATAATGATTCAAAGTATGACAGCTTTTGCAAGAACGCAAGGGCAAGGAAAGTGGGGCAGTGCGGTATGCGAGTTGCGTTCAATTAATCACCGTTATCTTGAATTAAGTGTACGCTTGCCTGATACCTTGCATGAATTGGAAATTTCAATGCGCGAACGCCTGCGGCATTACATTCATCGCGGTAAAATTGAGTGTCACTTACGTTTCCAGCCCGGGGACAGTGCGGGTGTAGAGTTTACAATCAATACCCATCTTGCGGAGGAATTATGTAAAGCAAATGGTGTCATTGCGAATAGGATGACCCAGGCTGCGGCGCCGATCAATACCATGGATATTCTGTGTTGGCCTGGTGTTTTGCAAATTGCAGAAGTGGATCTGGAAACTATTCAAGACGCGGTATTAAAACTACTTGAAAAAGCGTTGCAGGATTTAGTAGAAGCGCGCATGCGAGAAGGCGATGAATTGAAGCAATTATTTTTGCAGCGTTTGGATAGCATGAAAGCGGAGTTAGCTAAAGTTCGTCATCGTTTGCCAGAAATTTATAATCAACAACGCGCACGTTTGATCGCGCGTTTTAGTGATGCCAAAATAGAATTAGATTCTGGACGGTTTGAACAAGAGTTAGTGTTATTTGCGCAAAAAATTGATGTTGCAGAAGAATTGGAGCGCTTAGATGCGCATATTTCAGAAGTACGCCGCATTTTAAAGCACGGCGGTGTTATTGGGCGTCGTCTAGATTTTTTAATGCAAGAATTAAATCGGGAAGCGAATACACTCGGTGCTAAATCAGTTGATGTGGATACTACACGTGCCTCAGTTGAACTGAAAGTGCTGATTGAACAGATTCGCGAGCAAGTACAGAATGTGGAATAGGGTTTTTTCTTTATGCTAGTTACTACTACATTTGAAGTAGACGGTCTTCGCGTTACAGAATACAAAGGCATTGTGCGCGGCATTGTGGTGCGTTCACCGACCATCATGCAGGGTTTTTTTGCCAGCTTAAAAAATATTATTGGCGGTAATATTGGTTCCTACACAGCCATGTGTGAAACCGCACGGAGTCAAGCATATGACTTGATGGTGCAGCATGCTTTACAGCTGGGTGCCAATGCTATTTTGGGTATGCGTTATGATGCAGCAGATGTATCCGGTCGTTTTTCAACAACAGAAGTGTTGTGCTATGGGACTGCAGTTGTGCTTGTAGCAAGACAGTAAACTCCTCCCTTCGAAAAAGAGAGTGCGTTAGAGAAAATCTTTTTACTATTGCTGCCCTGTTGCTTTTGATATCAATTGATTTTCCGTGAATTGATTACCAATAATCAGCAGCGTGTTTGTCATGGCTTCTGCAGATAACAACTGTTTTTGTGTCTGCAATAATTCCGTCATTAACACATACAGTTGCGAGTTGTACATCAAGATTTGCCGCAGTACCACGCCAATGTTTTCACTGGCAACGTGCGTAAACCAATCGGAACCGCTTGCTTGTTGTATCAAGGCAGTTTGTTGTTGAGTATATTGTCTGCCATTGACGTAATCGGCATACAGTTGACTTAACAAATAGCCATTAAAAGTCTGGATCGCTGAGATGGAGCTATAGTAACTGAGATATTTCTGTTTGTTTTCTTCCGTGCCGCGCCAGTTCGGGCCAGGAATAATATGTGTAATATTCAGACCCGCTATATTTTTAAGGTAATTGTAAGCGGGATTAACAGCGTGTTGGTTGGTTTGTCTGGGATCGGGATTAAAGTAAAGTTGCCCGAGCAATGTTTGATAGGTCATATCATTTGCGTAGGGGACTGTACTGGGAGTGATAGATGAACCTAGGAATTCCTGGGTTAATTGCGGTTGTAAACCTATTTGCGTTGTGACATTTTGCAAACCCGCGCTCGTTAAATTGGCAAAACTGGATTGCAAATCTGCTGTTGTTTGCGTGGTATCCGGTAATATCCAACTGTTCGCGATCACTAAAGATTGATACGTATAGTCTTCAATCGCACGCGCGGATTGAGCGGTGGCATAGGTATATTGCATGATATGCGCAAGATATTCTTCAACTAGACCTTGAGCGCTAGCTGGCAGGATGGCTAAAAAACCAAGTGTTAGCACTGCTCCACACATCGCGATGATTTTTTTCATGTGGTTTTTGACTATCAACATAGGCATAACTCCTTCGCAACATTAATATTGAATGTTCCAACCGTTGCTTGATTTTGATCCTGACCCTGTATTGTTCTGTTTGCCGCTGGGCGAGCTTTTCCCTTGAAATCCAGTATAAATTTCACTTTGTGGTTGAGTCGCTAATTCAGGTGATGTAGTAAGTGGTGCCGCAGGCGGCGTGTTATTTGGCGCGGCAGGTACGGCTGCTACACTGGATTCGGGAGCAGCAGGGGGGGTGGCAGTCGAATTTTTTGCTCCTTGATCAGTTGATGTGGAGCTGGCTGCAGGTGTTTGTTGTGGTTGAGTTAATTTATCTGGCGGTGGGGGAGGCAGCGGTCTTTGATTTGTTTGTTGTTTTAAATTGTTTAGAGTTTGTTGCACCAGGTTTTGCTGCGTTTGTTGACCCATCGTATTCACGCGATTTTTAAAATCGGTGGGTGAAAGCACTGTAGGCGGAGGAGGCGGTGCTTTTTTATTGTTTGCGGCAGAAGACGATTGAAAAGAAAAAAGTTGCGGGAATGCAACGGATGTTGCTAAACCAGCCATAAGAAGGACAATTAAGCCAAGTTGTAATTTAGACATGTTCTTGCTCCAATGCTTTCATGATAATCTCAAATCGTTCGGTGGCAAAGACGCGCGCTAATAAACGCAAACGTTCAAATACAATGTTCCGCCGTAAGAACAACCCAGCCAAGATGTTTTCGGGCGTGTTATTTTCTTCGGCATACATTAACACTTTTGAAGCAGAGCCGGGATCAATTGTGTCAATGGCTTGTAGTATACGTAAAATGCGTGATGTTTTGATATGCGCACACAAGGTGACGAGTTGTTCTTCTTTGCTGAGTTCAAATTTAGAAATCTGTTCCAGATGGTCACTCAAAGCCAACAACACTTGTTCGAGATCTGGATTGCCATCTAACGTCCAGTCTTCGACACTTTCCATGAAGGCAATGACACGATAAATCATGGGATCTTCATAATTTTTCCAAAATTCATGCGATGATTTGAGATCAAGTGACGGCATATCGCAGTGCATCCGTAGTCATAGTTGTTTTAAAGTATACCTCTAACACTCTGAATTGTCCTGAATTTTTAGACGAGGAGTTGTTTTTTCTCTATTCAAGTGATAATGTTAATTTTCTAGCTAGGGCTATCTATATGCCATTAAAAGATGTCGTTAAGGTATCACGCAAGACGTTTTTCGACCCGCGCGGTTGGGCCGGTTACGATTTGTTAAGAGCGCAATTTGTTATTACGTGGGGCATCCTTAAAAATCTATTTTCTCCCGCTGCACCTACACGTGAAGAAACATTTGAGGAAGCGGTGAAAAGGCTTCATTTGTCAGAAGAAGCCATTCAACAAACTTCACGGAATTATCTGATTTTTTCTTATGTATTTGTTTTATGCGGCTTGGGAACATTAGGATTTAGTTTTCATTTACTATTGAATCATGGGACAGCAGCGGGATGGATATTAGGCCTACTTTCGACCGCGCTATTTTTTGTTTTTTCTTTCCGATATCACTTTTGGCATTTTCAAATCAAACACCGTAAATTAGGCTGCACGTTTACAGAATGGCGGCAAGGAAAACCGTTTGACCGCGGAGAGCCGCATCCATGAATTTTTTTGATATTGCGTCGAATGATCAATCGCTTTATTACCTCGGCACAATCTTTGGTTTAGTGGGTAACTTATTGCCAGCAAGTAATGCGCCGTTACTTTTCGGTATTATGTTCAGGGTGATTAATACAATTGCGTTAACGATTGGCGCATTTATTGTTATTTATGTGACGGTGGTGGGGCTTTTAAAAACAGCCCAGGAAGGAGAATTTTTAGGTAGGCAATGGAGTTCGTTGTGGGTTCCGGTGCGGACTGTGCTTGGTATTGCGGCATTGTTTCCGACGGCGACAGGTTATTCCGCCATTCAAGTCATTATCATGTGGATTGTGCTCCAGGGCGTTGGCGCAGCAGACACATTATGGACGACGATTGTGAATTTTACGGCAGTTGCAGGGAGTCCTTATGCCTCAGTAAGTATTCCGGGCGGACAAATCACGACAGACATGCAGACATTATTTCAATCGCTCGTTTGCCAGGCGAGTGCTAGGGCGGACTACCCCATTGTTCATAGTGATCCGCGCGCCCCTAGTATTAGGAATATCTATTATTATTGTGAAAGAAATCCTTCCGATTCGTTTTGCGCGCGTGGACAAGGTGACATATTGAATATTATCAATGGTCCTCAAGCCGCTAATAATCGCTATAGCATGGGCCCAGGAGCTGTAAGCGGTTCAGGAGGGGCATGTGGAACGCTGACTTATTGTGATGAAACTGCGCAATGTCAACAAAATCAAAGTGATCTTGCTTGTATTGCGTGTAAAACACAGAAAACGGTGCTGCAATCCATTATACAAACCGTACTAGGCCCGATGGCACAGCAATTTGTCAATATCGATTATCAATATTTGCAATTTTTTGAAATAGGAGGCGCGCCGCCCGCATGGGCGACAGCCTATTGTGCAGCAAGTGGTATTTCGAGTGAGAGATGTTGTGTCGTATCGCCACTTGTTCTGCCTGGACAACCCGCAGTGACTTGCGCTGCCAATTTTGTTAATAATTTATCAGATGTAGACGAGAATGATCCTACGAATGCGAATGCGAGCACGGGTGCAGTGCAGAATTTATATTTGCCTTATCCCATAACAGATATATTAGGTAGCTCGGATATCAATTTTGTAAATACGGCAACGAATCAATATATCACTACCATTGTAGGTGCTGTTTCTGCTCAATTATCTAATGTTATTGCCAATACGCCGCCAGCAGGCGCGTCTTGGCAGCAGGAAGCAAAAAATAACGGTTGGCTATTGGCGGGTAGTTATTATTATGACATGTATAAAATGAACGCGAATAATTTGGATAAGACGACGCCTCTCTTAAAAATGGAAGGAAGAGATCCTCGTGCAGAATCAGGTAATGCGATGAGAAATTATCGCAATAATTATTCAGCAGTCGGTAATTTATTAACAACTATTCAAACACAAACTCAGGATGAAGGCCCTACGTTTTCATTGCCGCCACAATTTAGTCAAGTTTCAACGCAGATAGGAGTGACTTCTAGCAGTCTAATGCATACGTTTATGGAAAATTTAAGCGGACATGCGGCTGGATCGGGTGACGTGCACTCTGGGAATCCCTTACCTAAAATTGCACTTTTTGGTTATCGTTTAATGATTACAGCACAATTGCTTTTTGCGGTACTTTTGGCCACTGCTGTTGGGTTAACGGCAGTTTTCACAATTAATCCGATAGCCTTGGGTACAGGTTTGACGATGTCGCCAATGGGTGAAGCGATCAAAGCAGCGGTGGGCTTAGTGACACCATTTATTTTTGTCATGATTGGCAGCTTATATTCCTTAGGTGCCTTGTTAGGTATTTATGTGCCTTTGATTCCGTTTGTTATCTTTACAGTAGGGGTCATCGGCTGGTTTATTGCAGTGATTGAAGTGATGGTTGCAGCACCTATTGTAGCGCTCGGCATTTTAAGCCCTGGCGGTCAGCATGATATTTTAGGTCGTGCTGAGCCTGCGCTCATGTTAGTGTTTAATTTATTTTTACGGCCGGTGTTGATGATTTTTGGCTTAATGGCTGCGATGTTGTTATCCGTGGTAGTGGTGAACTTGATTAACGCAGGTTTTCTGGCCGTGATGGAACAAATCATCTCACATCCAGGATTGTTCGAACAGATTTTATTTATTGCTGCCTATGTTTCTTTATTGGTGACTGCGTTAAATAAAACATTCTCGTTAATTTATATGATTCCTGAGCGCGTACTGACTTACATTGGCGGCCCTGCTGTGCAGTTTGGTGAAGCAGAAGCATTAGGCGGCATGCGACAAGCGATTGAAGGTGGCGCGGGTGCCACAGCCCAAGCTGGCAAAGAAAGCGGTGCAGGTGCTGGAAAAGCGGGTGAAATGGCGGCAGCACGATCTATGGGTAAAACTCAGAAAGAGATAGAAGGAAAAGTGAATCCAAAACCACCAAAGGAAGAGAAATAAAGAATAAATTTACACGCATGCTCATCTGCTATTTTGACCGCCGAATTTTTTTGTCATGCCAGCGAAAGCTGGCATCCAGAGCAGTAGATGTATGACTTACATAAAATTGTTTTCTTATTTTTCAATGAACAGCCTATCTCGATTTATTCAATCCGCACCACTTCTTATTGCATTCGTCATTTTCTTGCTGTGTGTGGAATTCAATTTACCTGCTGCTTTTTCGATGTGGTTTGGCAAAGCATATGAACCCATCAAAATAACAAGCATGCTTTTTTTTATTGCGTACACGTCTCTCTGGTTTTTTGTGGTTCCTATTCTTCTCAGTCAATTTATTTATAAACAAAAATGGCATGATCTGGGTCTTGTGTTACCGGAAAATAAAATCCGCGCTGTTATACTCATTTTTGTAGCAATGCTGTTGTTAATTCCAGCCGCGATTTTTCTGAGTCAGCAAAAACCAGTTCAAATGTATTATTCGTTGAATCATCTTAACGTTGAAAAATTATTGTTTTTGCAGCTTGTTATTTTTCCTTTATATTATTTTTTCGAAGAATTTTTTTTCAGAGGTTTTTTATTTCTTCATTTGTGGCAAAAAATAAAATGGCATAGTTTTTGGATCATGGACATCCTTTTCACATTGGCGCACCTTGGCAAACCTCTCATGGAAATCATGCTATCGTTTCCCGCCGGCATCGTGCTTGCCTGTCTCACACTTAGCACCCGATCGATTTATCCTGCGATCATCGTGCATTATTCGATGGGAGTGACGCTGCTTTTGCTGGTGAATCATGTTATTTGACAATTTATTCCTGAATATGATGCTTAATTGCTTCTGCTATCCACTGATTCAAACTCATTTTATGTTCTTTTGCAGCAATATAAACTTGTCTATGTAATTCTGGGTCGAGACGTAAATTAAATTTACCCGAGAAAGGTTTTTCGGGTTCTTCGTTGCGTTTTTTACAGAAAGCAAGATAATCATCAACAGACTCGCGAAATGTTTTTTTGATTTCAGCAACCGTTTTTCCCTGGAAGGTAATAACATCACGCATATTAATCACTTCGCCATGAAAAATATCCGCCTCATCATCAAATTCGACATGTCCCATGTAACCTTTATATATCAACATTTGATACTTGCCTCTTTTAAAAATCGTCTCATTGAAACCACAGCACCTTTGTCAGTCTCTTTGCCGGGGTGAGGGCGGTGAAAAACAGCACGTACACCATTTAGAGCGATTCTCACTCGTGAGCCGTTTCCTTCTGATATCTCTGCCCCCAACGCTTTAAGCATGGCTTCAATATCTTTCCAAATGACGCCTGCCTGTACTGGCTGCTGGAAAATGTGTTGTAATGTTTTCTGGTGCTTTTTATTCATTATAACATAGTACCATAAAATAGTACCACTCTATATGCAGTGGGAGCCTTAATTGAGCTTTGGCATCCTTAACCTGTATCGCAAAACGTCCAAAACTTATTAGAGAAATGCTAAATTCTGAA